>JBDHYH010000143.1:0-8981 GCA_039811325.1 Chitinophagaceae bacterium
CAGGACGCGGATATTGTGCTTACTAATAAAGCTTTAGTATCGCGGGAAGCGATTGAAAATGCCCGGCAACTAAAATTTATAGCCGTGATGGCGACAGGGTACAATAGTGTGGATATTATAGCAGCGAAGGAAAAGGGTATTCCGGTTTCTAATGTACCTGCATACAGTACTCCATCTGTTGCACAATTAGCGATTACTTTCATACTGACATTAGCCAATCATATCCCTGCTTACACGCAGAGTGTTCAGAATGGGGATTGGCCCAGGAGTCCTGATTACAGTTATACCCTTGCTCCCCTGATGGAGTTGCAGGATAAGACACTTGGCATCATTGGCTTTGGCCAGATAGGACAGGCTGTCGCGCGGATTGCCCTTGCCTTTGGTATGAAAGTAATTGCTTCTCATAAGCATCCCGAAAGAGACAGAATGGAAGGTGTAACTTTTACTTCGCAGGATGAAGTCTTTGAACAAGCAGATTTTATTTCACTTCATTGTCCGCTCAATGACCAGAACAGAGAATTTTTAAATAGTGCATTGATCCGAAAGATGAAACCCTCTGCATTCCTGATTAATACAAGCAGGGGAGGGTTGATCAATGAAAATGATTTAGCAGATGCATTAAATAATCATGTGATTGCAGGCGCTGGTCTGGATGTATTGAGTACCGAACCTCCGGTTGCAAACAACCCGTTACTTTCAGCAAAAAATTGTTTGATTACTCCACATATCGCGTGGGCATCCAAAGAGGCACGGATGAGATTGATGGAAATGCTCAATGAAAATATTGCATCCTTTATAAATGGTAATCCTCACAATGTTGTCAATTAGGTATCCTCACCTCCACTTTCCTGATACGTTTTTTGCTTAAGGATACAACCTGAAAACTATTCTGATCGGAATCAGTTTTTTGGGGATTGTGTTTTCCGGTTAACAGCTTTTATAGAAGCTATAAATAGCACCAGGCCTATTCCAAACAAAGCACCATTCCCGAAGTAATGCCATTTTGTGCTTATTTCCAGGTTGGCTCCGCCGATTCCCGCAGCCATCAAAAGAATTCCAATTATGAGTTTTATTTTATTGCTCATGATTCATGTTTTATTTGTTGACCAGAAGTGCCAAATATAATTTGGATTTTGGGGAATCATGATTTTCTTTTACTGATTGAAAACCGGTAACTCCTAAAACGTGGGGTAAGGAAAATAAATTTATCAACGCCAATGAGCAATTGCAATTGATATGGTTAAATGACTGGCAAGTTTGTGCATGGCATCTCCAAATAATATTTCTATATCCATCGTGCATAATTTCAACCCAGGTAAACGAAACCTTTGTATTATTTCTACATAGCTTGCGATATCAGAATTATTACGGATGATAATTCAACAAAAATTCGCCACTTTTGATTTATGAATCTTTATACTCAAACTCTTAGAAGAATAGCACTGACCGGATTTGCAATCCTTTTTCAAACCATGGCTGTGACAGCTCAGAATCATTTGCTGGCTGATTCAGCGATAATTAAAATCGATCTCCCTGGAGATCATTTCATGTATATTGACTTTTACGGCGATAATATTTTCAGGTGGTATTACGACCCTGCAGGTAAACCTATGCACGATCCGCTATCAAAACCACCGGCACAGATTCTGGCAGACAATCCACGCCTACCTGTTGCAGAACTTCAGCAGCAAGAGAATAACAATGAAGTTGTCATTTCAACAAAAAGGCTCAAAGTAAAATTCAACAAGCAATCACAACTGCTGGAGATTTATGACAAACAATCCGGCAAATTGATTGTTCAAACCATTGCCCCTGTTGAATTTGCAAAAGACAAAACGTCCCTTGAATTAAAAACAGACGATAACGAATATTTCTACGGTGGTGGCGTTCAGAACGGGCGTTTCTCTCATAAAGGGAATGCAATCGCCATCGAAAATCAAAATAGCTGGACCGATGGTGGAGTAGCGTCGCCTACGCCTTTTTATTGGTCAACGAATGGATATGGATTCATGTGGTTTACCTTCAGGAAAGGCAAGTATGATTTTGCGGCGAAGGAAAAAGGAGTTGTCAACCTTACGCACGAAACAAACTATTTAGACGTGTTCTTCATGATTGACCCGAGTCCGTCTTCATTGCTGAACGATTTTTATCAATTGACAGGGCATCCGGTATTGCTTCCAAAATTTGCTTTTTATGAAGGCCATCTGAATGCTTACAATCGTGATTTCTGGAAAGAAGATCCGAAGGGTATTTTGTTTGAAGACGGAAAACATTATGTTGAGAGCCAAAAGGATAATGGCGGTATCAAAGAATCTCTGAATGGCGAAAAAAATAATTACCAGTTTTCTGCACGCGCTGTGATAGATCGCTATCAAAGCCATGATATGCCGATGGGGTGGATATTGCCTAATGATGGCTATGGTGCAGGTTACGGACAAACATCCACGTTAGACAGCAATATTCTGAACCTGAAATCATTTGGTGACTATGCACGTAGTCGCGGCGTACAGATTGGACTGTGGACACAGTCTGACTTACATCCAAAAGATGGAGTGAGCGCTTTGTTGCAGAGGGACTTAGAAAAGGAAGTAGGCGTCGCCGGAGTGCGTGTGCTGAAGACAGATGTTGCCTGGGTGGGACCCGGATATTCTTTTGGATTGAATGGGGTAGCAGATGCAGCGCACATCATGCAAAAAGAAGGTAATGATGCACGTCCATTTATTATTTCGTTGGACGGATGGGCCGGTACACAGCGCTTTGCTTCTGTGTGGACAGGCGACCAGACCGGAGGTGAATGGGAGTATATTCGTTTTCATATTCCTACCTACATCGGCAGTGGTTTATCAGGCCAGCCTAATATCACTTCTGATATGGATGGTATTTTCGGAGGAAAAAATCCTGTCATCAACATTCGTGATTTTCAGTGGAAAGCATTTTCATTGATGCAATTGAATATGGACGGATGGGGATTGAATCCAAAGTACCCATTTGCATTGGGTGAACCTGCAACATCGATCAACAGAAATTATCTTAAATTAAAATCAGCATTGTTGCCCTACACGTATTCTGTGGCGCACAGTGCAGTAAATGGACTACCGGTGATCAGGGCAATGTTTCTGGAAGAATCCAATCCTTTTACGTTAGGTAAGGCTACAGAATGCCAATACATGTATGGGCCAGACTTCCTGGTGGCTCCGGTCTATGAAAACACTAATGCTGATGATGAAGGGAATGATGTTCGAAATGGAATTTACCTGCCTGAAGGAAAATGGATCGACTATTTTTCAGGACAGCAATATGATGGTGAACGTATTATCAATAATTTTCCGGCGCCCATCTGGAAGTTGCCTGTGTTCGTAAAGGCTGGCGCCATTATTCCAACGACTATACCAAACAATCATCCTTACCAAATTGACAAGTCGGTAAGGATTTATGAAGTGTACCCTTCGGGGAATAGCTCATTCACTCAATATGATGATGATGGCCTTACGGAGAAATACACAAAAGGAGCAGGTACCACCACACAGATTGAATCATCTGTGACTGGTGATATCGCTACCATCACAGTGCGGAAAACCGTTGGAAACTTTGACGGTTTCGTCAAAGACAAGGCAACGATTTTCAACGTAAATGTAACAGGAAATCCTACTGGTGTAATGGCAAAAGTGAATGGAAAAAGGGTGAAGTTGAAAAATGCGAAAACCATGAGTGAGTACGAGAAATCCAAAAATGCTTTTTATTATGATGCGGCGCCCAATCTGAATCAGTATTCTACACCCAGAAGTGAGAGTGAGAAAATTAAAGTAATCAGGAATCCTCAGGTGCTGATAAAAATTGCGCCTCATGATATCACGTCATCCGAGGTGGTAGTTAGTGTGGAGGGATTCAGGTTTGATCCGGCAAGTGATTTGCTCTATAATACTGTAGGTCTGCAAACGCCTCTGCATGCAGGAGTTCCTGATTCGTTGAGGCAGGCTTATGGGCTTACACCTGTTTGGAATAAAGTGGGTGGTGCTGATTTCTATGAAATAGAATTTAATGGAATGTTGTATAGTACCATCCGGGACACTTTCTTGTTATTTGAAAGTTTGCAACCTGAAACAACCTATTCGTTCAGGGTGCGCGCAGTGAATAAGGGCGGTCACTCAGATTGGAAATCTTTTTCAGGAAAAACCCAGCCTAATCCATTACAGTTTGCTATCAAAGGCATTAAGGCCACTACTTCCGTTGCCGATCAGGAAGGAGAAGGTATTGAAAATCTGTTTGATTTTGACGAAAGTAATCTATGGCACACAGCATGGGACAACAATAAAGCGGTACCATTTGATATCACGATGGACCTCGGTTCATTTAATACGATTGATAAGATTGTATATGTGCCGCGTAGCAGAGGAAATGGTGTGATACTCCAGGGAGAAATTTATTTTGCAAAGGATACCTCTGACTGGAAGAGTGCAGGTTCGTTTGAATGGAAGTACAATGGAGAAAAACACGAATTCAAATTTCCTGATAACAAAGATGTATCCTGGATCAAGATACATGTAACCAAAGCCGTTAGAGACTATGGCTCAGGAAAAGAATTGTATGTGTTCAAAGTTCCGGGAACGGAAAGTCTGTTGCGTGGAGATATCAATCATGATGGAAAGATCGATCAGAACGACCTCACCTCTTACATGAATTATTCTGGGCTGAGAAAAGGAGACGCAGATTTTGAAGGGTACGTAAGCAAGGGCGATATCAATGATAATGGCATGATTGACGCTTATGATATCTCATATACTGCATCACAGGTTGGTGGAAAGGCCGTTGGTAAACTACAATTGGCGGCAGGTAAGATTGAATTGGTTCCCAATAAACATTCTTACAAGAAGGGAGAGACGGTAGAAATTGTTGTAAATGGAATTGATTTAAAAAATATTAGCGCATTAAGTTTCGCACTTCCATACGATCAGAAAGATTTGCTGTACAAAGGCATCAGTTCTTTGGCAGTAACCGGCATGGAAAACTTCAGTAATGACCGGTTGCATAGCGATGGTAACAAAGAGTTGTTCGCTGCATTTGTGAATGTTGAAGGCAAGCCGGTTTTGAGTGGCAGTCAGAAATTGTTTGTTATCCGGTTTGTTGCTCAAAAGAATCTTAAGTTAGAATTGACTCCTGAAAATATTTTATTAGTAAGCCCGGAATAAGATCGGTAAATGGCAAATAGATTCCATCTTGTATGCTGACATCGGCAAGATGAAATGATCCACCTTCTGTCGTCCAACTAATGACAATTAACAAATGAAAATTTAATTGCCGCCTGGTCTCCGGCCATCTGCAATGGATAACCTCATAACTTTCACCAATTCTTCAAAATTTCCTCACAGGCAGTTTGCTAACTTTGCACCCATGAAACGCGTAGTAGTTGGTTTATCGGGTGGAGTAGATTCCGGGGTAGCTGCATATCTCCTGAAGGAACAGGGGTATGAAGTCATTGGTATGTTCATGCGCAACTGGCATAATAATGAAGTAACGCTTTCCAATGAATGCCCGTGGATCGATGATTCTAATGATGCGTTGTCTGTTGCTGAAAAATTAGGTATTCCTTATTATGTCATTGATCTGAGTAAAGAATACAAAGAGCGCATTGTGGATTATATGTTTGCTGAGTACCAGCAGGGAAGGACGCCTAACCCTGATGTGCTTTGTAACCGGGAAATCAAATTTGATGTATTTCTGAAAGCTGCACTAAATCTGAAGGCAGACTTTGTTGCCACCGGCCATTATTGCCGGAAAATTACGGATAGCCATGGCCGTCATCATTTGCTGGCCGGGAAGGATCCTTCTAAAGATCAATCTTATTTTTTATGCCAGCTTACCCAGGAACAACTTGCCAAAGCAATATTTCCGGTTGGTAATCTTTTGAAATCAGAAGTAAGGGAGATTGCCAAAAAAGCCGGTTTGTCAGTGGCTGAAAAAAAAGATTCACAGGGGCTTTGCTTTATCGGCAAAGTGGACTTGCCTACATTTCTGCAACAGCAACTGGAGCCAAGGAAAGGGGATATTATTGAAATTGGTGCTGATCTGAAAAAACTGGCTGCCTATCATCATATACCTGTATCCATCAGTAATGTGGAGCAATTAGCAATTCCATTTGAATTTTCACAAGCTGAGGGTAATAAGGTAGGAGAACACCTGGGTGCACATTTCTACACAATTGGTCAACGAAAGGGTTTACACATTGGCGGACGCCCAAACCCTTCATTTGTGCTACAGACAGATACGATAGAAAATATCGTGTATTCAGGACAGTTAGACAACCATCCTGCATTGAATCGCTATGCACTGAAAATTCAGCCCGATGAAATTCATTATGTGAATCCTGATTTTGAACTCAGGGTGGGCGATACTCAAAAAGTAATGGCCCGCATCCGTTATCGTCAGCCTCTGCAAAAGGCCACGCTGGTTAGAAAACCGGATGGCCTGTATATATTATTTGATGAATTACAGAGAGCCATTGCTCCCGGGCAATTTGCAGCATGGTATATCGACGAAGAACTTATCGGTTCGGGAGTTATCAGTTAAGCATTAGGATTAGCGGCAAGAGATTTCCTGGTTCATCCGGGCGAAATCCCATTCTTTAACACTTCCTCCGTCTGGTCTCGGACCAACGGCAATTAGCAACCAGATAATATTATTGGGCAAAAAGAAAAAATAACCGCCGTCTGGTCTCCGACCAACGGTAATGATTACATGTTTTTATGCCGTTGGTGGGAGACCAGACGGCGGTTTCGAACTTGTTTATGTTAAGCCTTTCTTTAAACTTTCAAATGGAATTGGCTATTTCGAAACAGACAAGGTACCATACATTTCTTCCTGTAGGTCTTTGATCCTTGCATCTTCAAGATATTCATCATAAGTACACAACCTGTCAATGATACCGTTTGGTGTGAATTCTATGATTCGATTTGCAGTGGTCTGCATAAACTGGTGGTCATGTGTTGTCATCAGTACAATGCCAGGAAAACTAATCATTCCATCATTGAAGGCGGTAATGCTTTCCAGGTCAAGGTGGTTGGTTGGCTCATCTAATACCACCACATTCGGATTCTGTAACATCATGCGGCTGATCATACAACGAACTTTTTCACCTCCGCTGAGTACTGTTGTTTTCTTCCTGATCTCGTCACCGCTAAACAACATTTTGCCGAGGAATCCTCTCAGGAAATCTTCGTCCACATCAGTGAAATGAGAAGGAACAAATTGCCTCAACCAATCCATTAGATTCAGATCTTTTGTAAAGAACTCTGCATTATCATTAGGGAGATATGCTTTGGTAATAGTGGTGCCCCATTCAATTGTTCCGCCATCTGCTTTCATTCTGCCATTAATGATTTCGAAGAAGGAAGTCAGCGCCACAGGATCGCGACTGAGGAATGCAATCTTCTGACCTTTCATAATATCAAAACTCACATTTGAAAACAGAGTACGTCCTTCTACACTTTTGCTGAGATTCTGAACATTCAGGATCTGGTTCCCTACTTCTCTTTCAGGTTTGAAAATGATGCCGGGATATTTTCTTGTACTTGGGGTAATATCTTCAAAGACTAATTTATCCAAAGCTTTTTTACGCGATGTAGCCTGCTTGCTTTTTGAAGCATTGGCGCTGAATCGTGCAATGAAGTCGAGAAGGTCTTTCTTCTTTTCTTCCATCTTCTTATTCTTGTCAGAAGCCTGTCGCAAAGCCAACTGACTGGTTTCGTACCAGAAAGTATAGTTCCCTGTATAGGTTTTTATCTTTTGACGATCTACGTCGGCAACATGTGTACACACGGCATCGAGAAAGTGACGGTCGTGGCTCACCACCAAAACGATATTCTCATAATCTGCAAGGAAATTTTCTAACCATGAAATGGTATTCACATCCAGGTTGTTGGTAGGTTCGTCCAATAATAGAATATCAGGATTACCGAACAATGCCTGTGCCAGCAGGATTCGCACTTTGACATTGGCCGCAATATCCTTCATGAGCATCTGGTGCAGTTCATCAGTTACGCCGAGGTTGGTTAATAATGTAGCAGCATCGCTTTCTGCGGTGTAACCACCCATTTCGCCAAATTCCGCTTCCAGGTGCCCTGCACGGATTCCGTCTTCTTCAGTAAAATCTTCTTTCAGGTAAATGGCATCTTTTTCCTGCTGAATATCCCACATTTTTTTATTACCCATCAGCACAGTATTCAGAGCAGTTATTTCGTCAAACTGAAACTGATCCTGCCGCAATACCGACATGCGTTCACCCGGCGTAATGCTCACGGAACCTTTGTTAGCCTCTATTTCACCACTCAGTATTTTTAGAAAAGTAGATTTACCGGCTCCATTGGCTCCAATGATGCCGTAGCAATTCCCTTTGGTGAAATTGATATTCACTTCATCAAACAAAACCCGCTTTCCAAAAGCCAGCGTAACGTTATTAACTGAAAGCATTTCCTGAAAATTTTTGAGGCGCAAAGGTACGCATAATTGGCGGGCATTTCAAGGAGGAATTGAGAGGGAAAGGTTAAGAATAGGTGAGGGATGGGAGTTTAGTCCGCCGCGGCGGATTGAGTTTAGAAAGTTTAGAGAGTTTAGGAAGGTTTAGGGTTTAGGGTTGATATTTATTACCTCGTCTTTCCGATCTGCGGGGGCGGAGAGGAATCTCAAAGTGAGTTAAAGGTTTAGAATATCTTGTCATTCCGACGAAGGAGGAATCCCATAGGAAGTTTAGAGTTTCGTTCGTTATGGCGGATTGAACAATGTATCAAAGCCGTTTTGGTAAAGAATTGAATTATGGTATTAGCCACGAGGCACTTAGGATTCTTAGACAATCCGGATGGTTTTCTTAAGGAAGATTGGTTGAAACAGCTTTCCGGAAAACAGCCAGTTGTATCATTTGGCAGTTTGGTTGTACAGAATGCAACAAAAATTGCACTCCCGAATGTACAAAATTGAAAGAAGGCAGCATT
>JBDHYH010000144.1:0-8804 GCA_039811325.1 Chitinophagaceae bacterium
TTTTCAATACCACCAAACAGGTCAGGTATTGCGCTTCCGGCATAATGATATTTCGCATTATTAATGTCCGTTGTTACAGTATCCGGAGCACCTTTCCCATTATCAATCAGGCGTACGCCTGATCCGGTTGTTATATTTGCCACATATAATGCTGCTCCATCCTGTGGATCTACACCATACCAGTCGCGAAGCCAATAATCATAAATAGACCTGTTTTTTGCAAGCTTCTTGGTACCACTGATCTGTTCAGGATTTTCAGGGGGCATTTTTGTGATCCTGTTTTTAACGGTACTCGAGTTGACCTTTAACTGCCAGGAGAAATCTCTGGTTTTCACTACAGAGCCATTCAACTCCACCTCTATACCTTTGTTGTACATATTTCCAATGTTCGTTGGGATTTCAAATCCTCCGGTTGAAATTGGTGTCTGTACGTCAAAGATCAATCCTGATATCCTCCTGTTATAATATTCTATCGAACCACTCAGCCTGTTCTTGAACAAACTGAAATCGATTCCGAGGTCAAATGGATTGCTGCTTTCCCATGTGATCAGTGGGTTCGGCAATTGAGATTGAAGAGCCCCTGCTTCATCCGCATTATTATATCCCAGGCTATAAAGACTCTGGTATGCGTAGTAAGTTCCCACAGCATCATTTCCTAACTCACCATAAGAACTCCTCAGTTTCAGGGAGGAAATCCATGCTACCTGGTTAATAAATCTTTCTTTATCCAATCTCCACCCTAATCCAACACCATAGAAATTGGACCATCTTACATCTTTAAAAAAGCGGCTGTTTCCATCTCTTCTGAAGTTGGCACTGACGAAGTACTTACCATCAAAATCGTAATTCATACGTCCGAAATAACTTTCAATTCTATATTCTGATTTCGAGGATGAAAGAGAGTTGATTGTTGAGAAATTCGGGAATTCAATACTTCCTTCCAATACTTCTCCCTGTTTAGAGCCTGACAATGACCAAAAGGTATAATCATAATTTTCATGACCAACAGTTGCACCTACATTATGTACATCGAACTTCTTGTTGAAATCCAATACCTGGTTGAAGGTGTAGCTCAACGTCTTTTGATTTGCCTTGCTGGCTCTACCCGCAGGTGCACCATCACCTACCTTAGTATTTTCATAAGAAGCAGAGTTGTAGTCTGTCAGGTCTGCACCGATATTCGTTGTAAACTTTAGCCATTTAGTGAAAAATAGCGTTGTATATCCACGACCGCTCAATGTATTTCTCCTGAAATCGTTGACATTGAGTTTTGTTTCTTCTACCACGTGGCGCCCGGGCTTAGCTCCGGAAGGCCTGTTGGGAATACCATAAGGCATAGCACCAAAGTTTCCAAGATCGTAAAATCTTTGTCCATTTTCATCCAGCAGGTATTCACCAGTTGTCATGTTATGCGCGTAAACCGGGTAAATAGGGCCGATGTCTCTGGTGAAATAAAAAGGATTAACGTAACCTGTGCTGCTTCCATCACTGGCCTGGTTGGATTTATTAATGGATGTCGAAATATTGATTCCAGACTTGATCCATTTTTGAGGTTGAGTATTCAGATTCAATCTTCCTGAAAACCTTCTCCAGTCTGAGCGAATAAGAAATCCTTTCTCATCAAGAAAACTAAATGAACCAAGATAATCAGACTTGTCATTTCCTCCTGTATAGGTTACTGCATATTCTTTTCTGTTACCTGTTCTGATCAATTCTTTTGTCCAGTCGAGATCGCCAGGATACAACAATTCAGCACTTGGATTCAATGTTCCATCTACACGCACAATGTCATTGTCTGCAATTCCTCTGAATGGATTGTAGGCTAGTTCATTTTTAATGCCGTTGGTAGCATTAAGGGCTGCCTGGTCTGGTGTTTGACCTACGCCGGTCTTTGGGTAGATCAGAGAGTTCTTCAGCGCCTCCCACATCAGTGGATAATAATCATAAGCTCCGACTCTCTCGTACTCGGGAATTCCTCTTGTGCTGAACCCCTGGGTCGCTTTGACGGACAAGTTGTTCTTGTTCTTGCTTCCTTTCCTGGTAGTGATCATGATTACACCGTTTGATGCACGGCTACCCCAGAGTGCTACCGTAGCTGCGTCTTTAAGAGTAGTAATCGTTTCAATATCTTCAGTACTGATATTGGCCATTCCTCCATCGTAAGCAATTCCATCTACCACGATTAGTGGTCCATCGCTGGCTCCAATAGAACCGAAACCACGGATTCTAATCCCGGGAGAACTACCAGGGCTTCCGCCAGCAGCAGTAGTCTGCACACCCGGCCCCGTAGCAACCAGCGCGTTTAAAGGATTTAATAATGGCTTGTTCTTGAAATCATCAAATGTGATCTGGTTTGCAGATCCTGTAAAATCTCCTTTCTTTACCTGGCCATAAGCTACCACGATAACTTCTTCCAGGTTTTTATCTTCCCTGCTAAGTGTAATGTTGATAACATTACTTGTCGGAATGTCAACTTCTTTAGTCGCCATTCCAATCAGGGAAAACACGAGTTTTTTTGCATTAGACGGCACCGTAATTGAGAAGTGCCCATCAGCATCCGTAAGGGTCCCTGTTTTGCTGGCAGGTATTGTTACTGTTACGTCCGACAATGGCCCACCATTATCATCCGTAACCCTTCCCTGCACTTTCTTTTGAGCTGACAACTGTATTGAAAAAGCAAATACAGCTACCAGGAAAAATAGAACTTTCCTCATAAGTCACTTGGTTTTGTTTTTTAAATAAAAATAAAAGCGCCAAAAACTTTTTGTGTAGAAAAAATTTTTGGCACATGGCGAAGATAGGATTATTTCTATACTGGCAAAATTATTTTAAACAAAAAAGAGCATTAAAAAATTCTCAATTGATTTTCAATTTACATACACTTAAAAAAAAGGTACATTTGTTTTACTCATCAATAAATATTTATGAATTTACTCAAGGACAAAGTAGCCATCGTAACCGGCGGCAGCAGGGGAATCGGAGAAGCAATTGCAAAAAAACTTGCATCTAATGGAGCCAACGTTGCATTCACGTATGTGAGCAGTGATGAAAAGGCAAAAGCACTCGAAAATGAATTAATTACATTGGGTGTAAAGGCTAAAGCCTATAAAAGTAATGCATCGCTTTACGGTGATTGCGAAACAATGGTCAATGATGTCATCAAAGAATTTGGAAAGATTGATGTTTGTGTCAACAATGCGGGTATCAGCCGTGATAATCTTTTGCTGAGAATGACAGAAGAGCAATGGAGTGAGGTGATCCAAACCAATCTTTCAAGTGTATATAACATGACCAAACAGGTGATAAAACCTATGATGAAAGCAAGAACAGGAAGCATTATCAATATGAGTTCGATCATCGGGATGAAAGGCAATGCAGGACAGAGCAGTTATGCTGCCAGCAAGGCCGGCATCATTGGTTTTACAAAATCTGTTGCTGCCGAATTGGGCAGCCGTAATATCCGTTGCAATGCTATTGCCCCTGGTTTTATCGAAACCGATATGACACATTATTTGAAAGAAGGAGAAGCAGCGACTGCATTTCTTTCCAAGATACCTTTGGGAAGATTTGGGAAGTCGGAAGAGGTAGCAAATGTCACCTTGTTCCTCGCATCAGAACTGAGCAGTTATGTTACAGGCCAGGTCATCAGTACTTGTGGAGGATTGAATATGTGAGAAATTATGAATGTTGAATTGTTAATGGTTAATGGTTAATTGCAGGGACTATACTACATATAAATTTGGTTTTAAGCAGTAACAGAAAAGAAGATTTGTCATGGTCGAAGAGAATGGAGAATGCATAGAATGAGCATCTAAACAATCTTAACCATCTCAACCATTCTAAACTATTCTAAACTTAATCATGGAGACTTACTATAAACTTCTAAAAAACAACGAGGAATGGTCCTCATCCCAGGTGAAAGAAGACCCTGAATATTTTAAAAGGTTATCGTCAATCCAAAAACCTGAAATACTCTGGATAGGCTGCAGTGACAGCAGGGTGCCGGCAGATAGAATCACAGGTACAGAGCCCGGTGAAATCTTTGTGCACAGAAATATCAGTAACATGGTGATTCCTACAGATCTCAATTTGCTCAGTGTTTTGCAATTTGCAGTTGAAGTATTGCACATCAAGCATATTATTGTATGTGGGCATCACAACTGCGGCGGTATATCTGCAGCCATGCAGACGGAAAGCCACGGGTTGATGGATCAATGGATATGGAACATCAAGAATGTATATCGGATGCACAGAGAAGAAATAGAAGCACTGCCCACGCCTGAAGAGCGAAAAGCCCGGCTCACCATTCTCAATGTACAAGAGCAGGTGATGAATCTTTCAAAGACATCTATTATACAAAGAGCATGGAAAGAACAACAACTTCCACACCTCCATGGCTGGGTGTATGATGTGAGAGATGGAGTCATTCATCCTGTTTTCGAAATGCCTTTTGGTACAGAAATTGACCCAATTTACAGGCTCAATAACCTTGAAAGTAAATAGGCAATGAAGCAGGTTGGAAACATATTGAAAAAAGTATTCTCTTTCTTGTTTGTGCACAAGAAAGAATGTTGCAAGTAATCGTTCCTGGCAGTAAGCATGTACGGCCACTCCACTTAGGCCACCCCTTTGCAATCTGAATGGTTTCTGCTAATTTTGCCAACGGAGGTGGATTTGTTTATTGTTCAACCTCATTTGTACCAGGCTCCTATAACTGAACTAATAAACCACACTACATTCTTGTATGTATTTCTTTATTAGGTTTCGTTTTTAAGTCTGCCAAATGATGTTGCTGTAATGTTCAGCAAGATGAGAGTTACAAAATTATTTAATGATTTTTTTGAGAGTGAAAAAAGTGGTGTGCTGCTCATAGTATGTACGCTCGTATCTATTCTGCTTGCAAACTCAGTCATCGGCGATTCCTATCAGCACTTCTGGCATCAGCAGGCCGGCATGCTCAACATAGAGCAATGGGTAAATGATGGCCTGATGGTGATATTCTTTTTTATGATAGGCCTTGAGTTGAAAAGAGAATTATTTGTTGGTGAATTATCATCTGCCAAAACAGGACTGTTGCCCGTGTTTGCCGCCATTGGCGGCATGCTGGTACCGGCAGCGATCTATCTTTTTTTGAATTCATCTACACCTTACGCGTCCGGATTCGGAATCCCAATGGCTACCGATATTGCATTCGCCATCGGTGTACTTTCGCTCCTTGGCAACAGGGTGCCGCCTTCATTGAAAGTATTCCTGACTGCAATTGCTGTGATAGACGACCTCGGAGCCATCCTGGTTATTGCATTTTTCTATACTGAATCATTGTCTTTATTGAATCTCGGAATTGTTGTAGTAATATTTATATTCCTGCTTCTTGCCGGCAAAATGAAAGTGAATTCCCTCCCGGTTTATTTAGCAGGTGGACTTCTGCTTTGGTATTTCATGCTCAAATCAGGAGTACATGCTACGCTTGCGGGCATCCTGCTTGCATTTGTGCTCCCATTTGAAAAAGGTTCAAAAAAGGCACTTTCTTACAAAGTACAATCCTGGCTGCATAGGCCGGTATCATTTATAATACTTCCTGTTTTCGCTTTGGCCAATACGGCCATCGGATTCAGTGCAGGATGGGACAAAGGTTTGCTCGCAGCATCCAGCATGGGGATTATCGTTGGATTGATAGTTGGCAAACCATTAGGAGTATTCCTATTGAGCTACCTTTCCATAAAATTAAAAATAACAGAACTCACAGGAAGCCTGGACTGGAAACAGGTATTGGGAGCAGGTTTCCTGGCCGGCATAGGATTTACCATGTCTATTTTCATCACCCTGCTTGCATTTAATGAAGATACTGTCATCAGAGAATCAAAAATTTCGATCCTCTTCGCTTCTCTCGTATCAGGAATCGTGGGCTACTCATGGTTAAATATGCTCTTAAAAAAGAAAACCTCTAATAACGATATTTAAAAACAAATTCAAATGACTCAACAAATCACTGAAATTCTGAACAAACGCATCATGATCATTGATGGTGCCATGGGTACGCAGATACAGGGATTCAAACCTACAGAAGCAGATTTCAGAGGCACACTTCTGAAAGACTCCAAAAAAGATCTGAAAGGCAACAACGACTTGCTCAGCATCACACGACCGGATATTATTGAATCTATTCACAAAGCATATCTGGATGCAGGTGCTGATATTATCGAGACCAATACGTTCAGCAGTACATCCATAGCACAGGCCGATTATGATTTGCAACATCTCGCTTACGATCTGAATGTAGCTTCTGTAAAATGTGCCAGGAATGCCATTGAAAAATTCATGAAAGAGCATCCGGATTCTGAACCAAAATTCATTGCCGGCGCCATTGGCCCTCTCAATAAAACACTGAGCCTCTCGCCCGACGTGAACAATCCCGGTTTCCGCACCGTAACTTTTGATGAAGTTTACACTGCCTATTATGAACAAATTCGCGGACTATCTGATGGAGGAGCTGATATCCTGCTGATAGAAACTATTTTCGATACACTGAATGCTAAAGCTGCTATCTATGCTATAAAAAAATACTTCAGGGATACAGGGAAGGAGGAACTTCCCATCATGATCAGTGGCACCATTACGGATGCGAGCGGTCGAACACTCAGCGGACAAACACTGGAATCATTTTACATCTCTGTTTCACATGCTCAACCATTGTCAGTCGGACTAAATTGTGCACTTGGAGCACGGGAGATGCGACCACATATTCAGGAACTGAGTGAGATTGCATCTTGCTATACTTCCGCGTATCCAAATGCAGGTTTGCCAAATGCATTTGGCGAATACGACGAATTGCCGGAAGAAACTGCTGCGATTATTGAAGAGTGGGCCGCCGAAGGTTATTTGAATATTGTAGGTGGATGTTGTGGCACTACTCCGGCTCACATTAAGCAGATAGCTGAAGCAGTAAAAAAATATGCACCCAGGAAATTACCATTATTAAATAAAGACTTTGAAAAAATAAATCAAATCGAAGGGGTTGCTTCTTAAAATATAAAGTGAATCATGACCAAATCCAACCTGTCAATTGAAGTTGTTTCTGAAGAAATCATTCTTGAGAAGATCTTTTTGATCCGTGGTCAAAAGGTGATGCCGGGCAAAGACCTGGCAGAGATGTATGGAGTTGAAGTGAGGACTTTGAACCAGGCGGTCAAAAGAAACGCTACAAGGTTTCCGGAAGACTTCATGTTTCAACTTACTACAGAAGAGTTTTCCAACTTGAAGTCGCAAATTGCGACTTCAAGTTGGGGAGATAATAGAAGACCTCCCAACGCCTTCACTGAACAAGGTATCGCAATGTTATCCAGCGTTCTCAATTCTGAAACTGCCATTCAGGTAATCCCGATAGCAATCGGTACAAATAATTCGCTTGTTCACCAAAATGAAACAACTGATTATGGACAACAAAGACATTTGGATGAAAATTGAAAAATCAGAACAGCGATTGGTAAAAAATGATGACGAAATAAAATTGGGCGCATCTCAAATCCGATGGCCATCGGATTTGGCTTGCACACACGAATTTAGTTTTCAAATATTTAAAGAAATTATTGGTACAGGAAAATAAGCCGGGAAACCCTATTGGTTTCAGAGCTTCAAGTAAAAAATAATGTTATGCCAGACACTAAAACAATTCAACCGTACTTAAGACTTTCCGGCCTCGAGCCACTGGTAGTACGGCCTGATACACTTTTCATTAATGTAGGTGAAAGAACAAATGTTACCGGATCAAAGAAATTTGAAAGACTGATCAAAGCAGAAAATTATGAAGAAGCATTGTCCATCGCCCGCCAACAGGTGGAAGGCGGTGCACAGATTCTGGATGTAAATATGGACGATGCCCTGCTGGATGGAGAAGCTGCAATGGTGAAATTTCTGAACCTGCTCCAGGCCGAGCCGGATGTAGCCAAAATTCCTATCATGATTGACTCTTCCAAATTTCACATTATAGAGGCGGGGTTGAAGTGTGTGCAGGGAAAATGTGTTGTAAATTCTATTTCGTTAAAGGAAGGGGAAGAAAAGTTCATCCATGAAGCAATGGTCTGCAAATCGTTTGGCGCTGCAATTATTGTAATGGCTTTTGATGAAACAGGGCAGGCTGATAACATTCCACGAAGAATTGAAATCTCCCAAAGAGCGTATCAAATTCTGACGGAGAAGGTAGGGATGGATCCTTCAGACATCATCTTCGACCTGAATATCTTTCCGGTTGCCACAGGTATCGAGGAGCACAATAATAATGCAGTAGATTTTATTGAAGCTACTAAAATGGTAAAGCAATTGATGCCTTTAACGCATATCAGCGGTGGTGTAAGTAATCTCTCATTTTCTTTCAGAGGTAATGACACTGTACGCGAAGCCATGCACTCTGTATTTCTTTATTACGCCATCAAAGCCGGGATGGACATGGGCATTGTAAATGCAGGACAGCTTCAGGTGTATGAGCAAATAGAGCCTCAACTCAAGGAATTGGTAGAGGATGTAATTCTGAACAAGAATCCGGATGCTACGGATAAATTGCTTGCATTTGCTGAAACGGTTAAATCAAAAGGCAAAACCCAGGTGAAAGATGAATCGTGGAGAAAAGAAAGTGTAGAAAAGAGATTAACGCATTCGTTGGTGAATGGTATCACCGACTACATCGAGGCAGATACAGAAGAAGCGCGACTAAAATATCCGAAACCATTGGATGTGATCGAAGGGCCGTTGATGGATGGAATGAATGTAGTAGGAGACTTGTTTGGTAGTGGTAAAATGTTTTTACCACA
>JBDHYH010000145.1:0-8078 GCA_039811325.1 Chitinophagaceae bacterium
AATAACCTGTAGAAGTTGGCAAGCCAATATTGGCACCCACACTGAGTGATGTTGACTTTTCATCTTGTGCATTGGCATTCAAGGTAAATGCCAATACAGCAAATGCTAAAATTAATTTTCTCATTTTGTTTATTTTTTTAATCGTTTGAAAATTGGTGATGTAAATATCCGCAAATATTTGATCTTAAAATATTTTTCAATGAAGAATGCATATCAAAATATAAATCTATAGGCAAAGTTAATTCCCCCGATTGCGACACTATTGGTTACAAAACCGTAGTATGACAAACGCACAATATGATGTTTGTTGAATTTCCATCCTATTCCAGGTTCAGCCAGAAAATAGATTTCACCAGAGCCATCAAGAATGAATGCACCTCCTATCTGCATTCCCAAAAAGAATTTTGAGACCATCATGTAATCTATGCCTGCTGACAGGGGAAGAAAAGAAACACCTCTTTTATTTGATTTCCGGAAAAAATAGACATAACCCATATCAGCATTCAATCCTAACTTTTCATATAGTTGGTAAGTGATGCCTATTCGCGGATCGATAAATTTAGAATATACATACCTGGATATGCCGGTAGCAGGCCCCATACCCACCTCAACATAAGGTTTCAGATCATTCTTCGATATTTGAGAAAAGGCATTCTGGAGAAAGAAAACAAAGACGAATACTAATACTAATAGAAATCTCATCACAATACTTAATAATTATCAAAATAAAAAAGCCGTTTCAGAAATTGAAACGGCTAAGTGAATATTATGTTCTTAATTATTTATTGAAAAAATAATGGATACCAATTTTAAATCCTTCATTCTTCACTTTTGCTCCCTCAAGATCTTGATCCTGTTTAGCAATGTCGCTGAATCCCATTTGGTAGCGGGCATCAAATCCCAATCCACTTTCAAGTGTGTAACCTACACCAAGTACTCCTGAAAAATCGGTAGACTTGAATTGATCCTTTACATCCTCATTATCACCATCACCTTTAGCTTTTGCTGCCATCAAAACACCGATTTGAGGCCCCAGAAATGCAGAAAATCCCTGATTCTTATATTTTAGTAATACAGGAACACTGATGTAGCTAAGGTCAAGTTTGCCATCGCCAAAATCACCATCTCCTTTTGATTTTGCACCCATTAAGGAATAGTCTAATTCAGGCTGAACAGCAAAGTTGTCTGAAACGCCAATCTCTGCTACACCTCCTGCATAAAAACCGATTTTTGTAGTCATTTTAAGTGAAACACCATTTCCGGAAAATTTCATATTAGAACCAACAACTCCGGCTTTCAATCCAAACCTTGCGGACTGAGCATTGGCTGAAAATCCAATGAAGGAAATTACAGCGATTAAAAGAATTACTTTTTTCATTTCTTTGTTTTTTGTGTTAATAATTTAATCCCAATATTAGAATATATTTCTCAAATTGGAATTTATTTGTTGATAATTTTCCAATCTGAATTGGTAAACGTCCATTTCAGATTGGCAAACTAACAAACGAGCTAATAGCAATTTTATTTTATCCTCAACCAATATTTTTTTGTTCAGCAGATTAAGATCGAAGTAAGGATTTAACTACCGTATAAACTCACGGCCAGAGTGTCGCCGGATTGGTTATCCTTTCATATTTTCCAGCATATCTGTCGTCATCGCTCTCAAATCAAATTCCGGCTTCCATCCCCAGTCTTTCTGTGCTACGCTGTCATCAATACTTTGAGGCCAACTTTCGGCAATGGCCTGCCGGTAGTCTGGCTTGTATTCAATATGGAATTCAGGAATGTGATTTTTAATCTCTGCAGCTATTTCTTTAGGAGAAAAGCTCATACCGTGAATATTGTAAGAAGTACGAACAGATATTTTATCTGCGGGAGCTTCCATCAATTCTATCGTAGCTCGGATGGCATCGGGCATGTACATCATCGGCAGGTAGGTATCTTCCTTCAGAAAACATTCATACTTTTTCTCCTCAAGTGCATCATAATAAATCTCCACTGCATAATCAGTAGTACCTCCACCGGGTTGGCTCTTGTAGCTGATCAACCCGGGATATCGAATACTCCGTACATCTGTTTGATACCTCTGGTTGAAATAATTGCACCAAAACTCACCGGCGTACTTACTGATTCCATATACCGTTGTGGGTTCGATGATAGTTTGTTGAGGACAATTAACTTTTGGGCTGGTAGGCCCAAATACGGCTATACTACTTGGCCAATACACTTTCTTTACATTCTCATCTCTGGAGATTTCAAGAACATTTAATAAACTCTGGGTATTGAGCGACCATGCCAGGTGCGGGTTCTTTTCGCCGGTAGCAGAAAGGATAGCTGCCAGCAAATATATCTGAGTTACATTTTGGCGAATCACTAAAACATGGAGCATTTCTTTATTCATCACATCCAATGACACGTAAGTGCCTGTCCCTTTGAGCAGAGGATTTTCTGACCGAAGATCAGAGGCGATTACATTGTCATTTCCATAGATTTTTCTAAGGGCCAGCGTCAGTTCAACACCTATTTGCCCACAGGCGCCAATTACTAAAATTTTATCTTTTATCATTATTCATTGCTTTAAGATGCAAAATAACAAAGAAGCGGACTATTATTTGAAGTTGAGATAAACGACCCCGAACAATAAAACAAAACCTGCTTTATGATTCCAGCGAAAGGTTGATCTTTGAAAAACGATAGCGTAAAGGTCGTAAAAACAGTGAGTGTTATGGCTTCCTGGATCATCTTTTACTCTCATAAAGAAAATAGGCCTCCGTTTTTTCATTGAAGCCTATATGATTTGCAGGTACCTGGATGAAGTACTCAAAATGGCTATACGCCCAACTCATTAAAATCACGGGGAATAGGCCAAGCAGGCGAGTTTACCGGCTACTTTCATTATTAAATGTTCATGCCAGGCCAATGTCATGAATAAATAGCTGCATACCGGCAATAAAATAGTGAATATGACTTTCGTATTTCAGGAAATGATATAACCATCTTTCATGTGCAGCAGCCTGTCGCTCATCATTGCTAATTCTTCATTGTGTGTTACGATCAAAAAGGTCTGCTCATATTTATCGCGAAGGTTGATGAAAAGGTGATGCAATTCTTTCGCATTATGTGAATCCAAATTGCCGGTGGGCTCATCCGCCATGATGATACGGGGCGAATTCATCAACGCTCTGGCTACAGCCACCCGCTGTTGCTCCCCACCAGAAAGTTCTGACGGCTTGTGATCGGCTCGTTCCTTCAGATTCATTAATGTCAATAATTCTGATGCGCGGCTTTTTACTTTTGTGCTGCTCATCCCGGCTATCCATCCCGGAACACAGACATTCTCCAGTGCTGTGAACTCCGGTAGCAGATGGTGAAACTGAAACACAAAGCCGATATACTTGTTCCGATAAGCAGCTAATTTCTTGCCTTTATACTTTGTGATCTCATTTGAGTCCAGAAATATCCTACCCCTGTCAGGAGTATCGAGAGTGCCAAGGATGTGCAACAAGGTACTTTTGCCTGCGCCGGAACTACCCGCTATACTTACGATTTCACCCTTTTTTATGGAAATGTCAACACCTTTAAGCACGCTTAAATCTCCATAACCTTTATAGATACCCTCTGCTTTTAACATCTGGTAAAAATAATAGAAAAAACTTCATCACATTACCCTAAAAAATTATGAAAACTTAAGCAACATTTTGCGGCCTTTTTACGTCAACATAAGCGAATATCCCTCGTTGAAAAGTATATTTGGAAATACCATTATAACTTTTACATTTGCGGAAAATTTGGAAAACCAATTCCTGAAAAAAATCAAAATACTTAGTATATGTTTTGGACTTTAGAACTCGCATCTCACCTTGAAGAAGCACCCTGGCCTGCTACCAAGGACGAACTGATCGACTACTCCATTAGGAGTGGGGCCCCTATAGAGGTGGTGGAGAACCTACAGGAACTTGAGGATGAGGGTGGTGAAATTTACGAAGGCCTTGAAGATATCTGGCCTGACTACCCCAGCCAGGAAGACTTCTTTTTTAATGAGGATGAGTATTAAGACAATAGATATCTTAAATAGAAAAGCCGCTCATTTCAGCGGCTTTTCTATTTTCTGGGAGGTATGTACCCTTAGTTCCAGGTTCAATCTAAGCTTTTAGATTTTCGAAAATCATTGAAGAGATTCTTTGATATAAATTCTATTTGAAATTCTTGCTCACAACCAATTCTTTGGATTCGCTCCTGTAATCATAAAAGCCTACTCCTGATTTTTTTCCCAAGGTTCCGGCCAACACCATATTATTCAGTAGAGGGCAGGGAGCATATTTGGGATTCTTAAATCCTTCATACATTACATTCAGGATTGATTGACATACATCAAGGCCGATGAAGTCTGCGAGTTGCAATGGGCCCATCGGATGAGCCATTCCGAGTTTCATGACAGTATCAATTTCATTAACACCGGCTACACCTTCATACAAAGAAAAAACAGCTTCATTGATCATCGGCATCAATATTCTGTTAGCGATAAAACCGGGATAATCATTTACCTCGCACGGGAACTTATCCAATTGCTTTGTGGTGTTGATGATCTTATCCGTCACTTCTTTTTCTGTGTGAAATCCGTTAATGATCTCAACCAGTTTCATTACCGGTACGGGATTCATAAAATGCATTCCAATGACTTTTGAGGGACGTTTTGTAGCTGCTGCAATTTTTGTGATGGAAATACTGGACGTGTTCGTAGCAAGAATGGCATGAGCAGGTGCAGAGGCATCAATGTCTTTAAAGATTTTTAATTTGAGTGATTCATTTTCTGTCGCAGCTTCTACAACAAGGTCAACATCCGAAACGCCTTTGGTAATATCTGAGAGAGAATGAATATTATCAAGTGTATTTTTTTTATCTGCCTCAGTAAGTGTTCCTTTTTTTATTTGCCTGTCTAAATTTCCACCGATGGTTTGAATTGCCTTGTGCAATTGAGATTCACTGATGTCTGCCAGGTTTACTTTAAATCCCTTCTGAGCAAATACGTGTGCGATGCCATTGCCCATGGTGCCTGCTCCCAGTACGGCTACTTTCTTAATATCCATCTTGAATATTTTTTGGCAAAAATAATCAAAGCATGGAAAGGAGCAGAAGATACCTGTAATGAAATAGGCAGTTCCATAATGCGGAACTGCCTATTGGGAATTTTGATTTTTGTTTACTCAGACTTCAGATGCCTTCTCTTTCTTAGAAGCAGACTTGATTTGAAAAATCAGTTTGGAATTTTCTTTGTCAAGATTGGCAACCAGTATATTTCCACTCTTTACATTCATATTCAGAATTTCCTCTGCAAGAGGGTCTTCCAGGTATTTCTGAATCGCTCTGTGCAACGGCCTTGCACCAAATTGCGAGTCATATCCTTTTTCGGCAATGAATTTTTTGGCTTCTTCGGAAAGCTCCAATTTCAATCCAAGATTTTGAAGACGTTTGGTCACATCCTTCATCAGTATATCAATGATCTGGAAGATATCATCTTCTGTAAGCTGGTTGAATATAATCACGTCATCTATCCTGTTCAGAAACTCAGGGCTAAAGGTGCGCTTTAAAGCTTTTTCAATTACTGCCTTGTTATTTTCATCTACATTTTTCACACGTGATGCTGTCGTGAATCCCACTCCGTCTCCAAAATCCTTTAATTGGCGTGCACCGATATTGGAGGTCATGATGATCATGGTATTTTTAAAGTCAACCTTTCTTCCAAGGCCATCAGTTAGCTGCCCATCGTCTAAAACCTGCAACAGGATATTATAAATGTCAGGATGAGCTTTTTCGATTTCGTCAAGAAGAATTACAGAGTAGGGTTTGCGACGAACTTTTTCAGTTAACTGTCCGCCTTCTTCATAACCCACGTATCCGGGAGGAGCGCCGATCAATCGGGAGACAGTAAATTTTTCCATGTATTCACTCATGTCAATCCGGATGAGTGCATCATCACTGTCAAACATGTACCGCGCAAGAGCACGCGCGAGTTCTGTTTTACCTACACCGGTAGGTCCAAGAAAAATAAATGTACCAATTGGTTTTTTAGGATCTTTTAATCCAACACGGTTTCTTTGAATCGCCTTTACTACTTTCCTGATAGCTTCCTCCTGCCCAACGACAGCACCTTTCAGGTCGTCAGCCATTCTGCGCAATTTTTCTGTTTCTTCCTGCACCATACGTTTGACAGGAATACCTGTCATCATGCAAACCACTTCAGCAATTGCTTCTTCGTTGATTGGATATCTTTTGTGCTTGCTTTCTTCTTCCCAATTATTTTTAGCTGTTTCCAATTCTTCCTGCAAGCGTTTTTCCGTATCACGCAATGAAGCAGCTTCTTCGAAGCGTTGACTCTTTACCACGCGATTTTTCTCATTCTTGATCTCGTCTATTTTTTTCTCTAATTCTATCACCTCTTTAGGTACGTTGATATTTTTCAAATGTACACGGGCGCCTACTTCGTCCATTACATCGATAGCCTTGTCGGGCAGCAACCTGTCTGTCATGTAGCGATCGCTCAATTTCACGCAAGCTTCTATTGCTTCATTATCATATTCCACATTATGATAATCTTCGTACTTGCTTTTTATGTTATTGAGGATTTCAATTGTTTCCGCTACCGATGGCTGCTCTACCATTACCTTTTGAAAACGTCGATCCAATGCACCATCTTTTTCTATGTACATACGGTATTCATCTAATGTGCTGGCGCCAATACATTGCAATTCCCCACGGGACAATGCAGGTTTGAAAATGTTGGATGCATCCAATGAACCGCTGGCGCCGCCGGCTCCTACGATTGTATGTATTTCATCAATGAACAGAATGACATCACGATTCTTTTCCAGTTCATTCATGATGGCCTTCATTCTTTCTTCAAACTGTCCACGGTATTTAGTACCAGCCACCAAAGCTGCAAGGTCAAGAGATACAACCCTTTTATCGAACAAAACACGACTAACCTTTCGTTGGACAATGCGCAATGCCAATCCTTCTACAATTGCAGTTTTACCAACACCGGGCTCGCCAATCAGAATTGGGTTATTCTTTTTGCGGCGGCTCAGTATCTGAGATACCCGCTCAATTTCAGTTTCGCGGCCAACGATTGGATCCAGAGAACCCATCTCTGCAAGGCGCGTGATATCTCTTCCGAAGTTGTCCAGTACCGGAGTCTTGGATTTTGATTGTGCGCCTCCTGTTTTAGAACTTTTTTGCGCATATTTTTTCTCTTCCTCAAACTCTTCATTCTCTTCGTCCTGGAATTCTGCTTTAGTATCAGTTTTCACGTATCCTAATTCTGTTTTGAAGTTATCGTAATCAATATCGAATTGGTTCAATATTTGGGTGGCAATGTTTTCCTTGTTCTTTAGGATAGACAACATCAGGTGTTCACTCTCAACCATCGGGCTCTTGTGTGTTTTCGCTTCGAGTACTGTAATGCGAATCACTTTTTCTGCCTGCTTGGTAAGCGGAAGTGAGTTGATGTTACTAATGTTTTTTCCTGTTTTGTCCTTGACGGCCAATTCGATTTCCTTCCTTA
This sequence comes from Chitinophagaceae bacterium, assembly GCA_039811325.1. Classification (GTDB taxonomy): domain Bacteria; phylum Bacteroidota; class Bacteroidia; order Chitinophagales; family Chitinophagaceae; genus Ginsengibacter. Next base: position 7,562 of record JBDHYH010000145.1, read on the forward strand.
ATTCATAGAGGTCCACGTTGAGCGATTTCAGGATTTTCATCGCCGTGTTTTCCCCGTCTCTTATCAGTCCGAGCACTAAGTGTTCGGTACCGATGAAATCATTTCCCAACCGTAGTGCCTCCTCACGGCTGTACGAGATGATCTCTTTTACCTGGGTTGAAAAATTATTATCCATTGAATCTTTTTTAAATGCTCTTCACAATAATAACGAAATAAATCAATTCATTTACATAAAATAGAATACACAGATTGTTCAAAAGTTAATAATGTCAGGTTAAAATCACGGTTTTTCTGAAAAAGGATTACATCCGAAATACACGTCTCTATCAATTTTATCGTGAACTTATTATTTTCAATTATCAATTTTAAATAACTGTCCTTTTTTCTTTTTCAATACCTTTGATTACAAACCTCCTGTGTAAACAATGATGAATGACGATATGCTCAAAGTCAAAATTGATACCAAAGAGAAAATGCATGTCATTAGTATTAGTGAATCAATTCTGGCTGCTAATAT
>JBDHYH010000146.1:0-7877 GCA_039811325.1 Chitinophagaceae bacterium
TTCATGATCTCACGATCAAAAAAATCGAGCCATATACTTTGCCCTAATTGATGAAGTTGCTTCAATGGATTCATGTTTTGTTTTTTTATTTTATTCAAAAATTTATTTCACTGCGCTCTCTTCTTTGTTGATCTCATCCATCGCAATGATGGAATGTGTGTATCCCGCACCCGCACGCATTTCTGCAGCTACCCATACGGCTTCCATGATCTCTTGCTTAGTAGCTCCTTTCTTAAGAGCTTGTTTGGTATGAGAACGGATGCAATAAGGGCATTGAGTAACGTGTGCGACTGCTACTGCTATCAATTGTTTGGTTTTTTCGGGCAGCGCTCCTTCCTTAAAAACCGTCCTGCTGAAATTGCGCCATGCGTCAATGATCACAGGTGCAGCTTCAGCTCTTTGTTTGGCATTTTCATTGGTAGCTTCAGGAAAAACTGATGAATTTTCCATGATAATATTTATTTTAATTGATTAATTCTCTCCTCTCAAAAACTGACGCAGTACGTACTGAAGAATCCCGCCATTCTGATAATAGGCAATTTCAATTGCACTGTCCACTCGGGCGACCACATCAAACTTCACTTCGCTGCCATCTTCCTTTTTAGCTGTTACGTGTACATGCTTTAATGGAGTGAGGTGATCAGACAGCCCACCTATGGAGAATGTTTCTTTACCGGTAAGTCCGTAAGTAGCCGCTGATTCACCGTCTTTAAATTGCAATGGCAATACACCCATTCCTACTAAGTTACTTCTGTGAATACGCTCGTAGCTTTCTGCTATCACAGCTTTTACACCCAGCAGGAAAGTTCCCTTTGCTGCCCAGTCTCTTGATGAACCGCTTCCGTATTCCTTACCTGCCAATACAATCAATGGAATGTTATTCTCCCTGTATTTCACCGATGCATCATACACAGACATTTCTTCGCCAGTAGGCAGGAAGGTTGTGTATCCTCCTTCTTTGGTTGCAATCTTATTTTTGATACGCACATTGGCAAATGTGCCTCTTACCATCACTTCATCATTGCCTCTGCGCGATCCATAAGAGTTGAAGTCAGGCCTTTCTACACCACGGCTGACAAGGTATTGACCAGCGGCAGATTTTTCATTGAACTGTCCTGCCGGAGAAATATGATCTGTGGTGATACTATCTCCTAATACCAGCAATGCCTTACTGTCTTTGATATCTGTAATAGCTGCCGGTTCGTTGGATATATTGTTGAAGAATGGCACCTCTTTGATATAAGTAGATTGATTGTCCCATGCGTACAATTTATCCGTAGGCACTTTCAGATTTCTCCAGATGTCATTGCCATCGAAAATCTCGCTGTAGTTTTTATGAAAATCTTCAGGCAGCAATACCCTGTCCATCACTTCCCTGATCTCATCATCAGCAGGCCAGATGTCTTTCAGATACACAGGTAACTGGTTTCTGTCATAAGCGAGCGGTTCATTTACCAGGTCCACATCTACACGGCCGGCAATTGCAAACGCAACTACCAGCATTGGAGACATCAAAAAGTTCATGCGCACCTGCGGATGAATACGTGCTTCAAAATTTCTATTGCCAGACAATACAGAAGCGAGCACCACATCATAATCTTCCACTGCCTTAGCCATGAATCCCGGTAATGGGCCTGAATTGCCAATGCATGAGGTACATCCGTATCCTACCAGGTGAAACTCCATTGCTTCCAGGTCTTTGAGGAGATCAGCTTTTTTCAGATAATCAGTTACTACTTTAGAACCCGGAGCCAAACTGGTTTTTACCCAGGGCTTCACGGTAATTCCTTTCTCGCGTGCATTGCGGGCAACAAGGCCGGCACCGAGCATTACATAAGGATTACTTGTGTTGGTGCAAGAGGTGATAGCAGCTATCGCAATAGAACCATCGCTCACTTCAAATTTTTCATGTCCTTTATTGATCCATACTTTTTTATATCCATCTTTCTTACCAGCTTCGATGGCGATATTTTTTTCATGTTCCGGCTCTCTGTCCACGGGCTGGCTACCGCCTTCGGCAAACCAATTCGACATTTGCTTGACAGTAGGGTCGCAATCCCGGCCATACACTTCCTTCATCAGGCTGATGAATTTATTCTTGAAATCTTTCAGCAAGATTTTATCCTGCGGACGTTTAGGGCCTGCGACAGATGGCTGAATGGTGCCAAGGTCTAATTCAATAATGTCTGTATAAGTGATGTTTTCATTTCCGGTGCGCCACAGCATATTCGCCTTGCAATAATCTTCTACCAACTTGATCTGTTCTTCTGAACGATTGCTCTTGCGCATGTATTCCAAAGTCTTCCCATCTATTGGAAAATAGGTGATGGTACAACCAAACTCTGGAGACATGTTACCGATAGTAGCTCTGTCTGGCACTGTCAAATTTTCGAGTCCCGGGCCAAATACTTCTACAAATTTTCCTACTACACCATACTTACGCAGTCGCTCAGCGATTGTCAGTACCAGGTCGGTAGCAGTAGATCCCAATGGAAGTTTACCTGTAAGCTTTAACCCGATCACTTCCGGAACTATGAAGTAAATGGGCTGGCCGAGAATCGCAGCTTCTGCTTCGATACCTCCAACACCCCATGCTACCACGCCGATACCATTTACCATTGGTGTGTGGCTGTCTGTGCCCACCAATGTATCAGGAAATACTTCACCATTTCTTTCGATGACACCCTGGCTCAGATACTCGAGGTTTACCTGGTGGCAAATGCCCATTCCCGGAGGTACCACACGAAAATTATTAAATGAATTTTGTGCCCATTTCAAAAATGAGTAACGCTCATCATTGCGCTTGTACTCTTCTTCAATATTTTTTGAAAGTGAATAATTGGTTCCGAAATAATCCACCTGCACGGAGTGGTCTATCACCAGGTCAACAGGAATCAACGGGTTGATCTCATCCGGATTTTTCCCTTTGCGTGCCAGTTCTGCACGAAGGCTGGCAATATCTACTACGGCGGGTACTCCTGTAAAATCCTGCATCAGTACACGTGCCGGCTTGAAAGGTATGTCCTTATCCGATCCTTTCGGATCCCAGTTGAGTATCGTCTCAATATTTTCTTTGGTGACAGCAAAGTCATCAAAATTGCGCAATGCATTTTCCAAAAGAATCCTGATGGAGAAAGGCAATTTACTAATGTTGTGACCTTGTTCTTCCAATTCAGCAAGGCTGTAATAAGTTTGCTTTGTCCCCTTGTCGTTCAACACTTTTTTTACTTTGAAAATATCGTTTGACATACTTCTGTTGGTTTTTATTTTCTTATTTAAAATTCTTCGATTACAATTTGACTCTTCTTAACGCCCATTTTTTCCAGGTCATTGGAAATAGCAGCTATCATGGGGTCCGGGCCGCATATATAAAACCACCCGGAAATGTTCGTCACCCTTTTTCGCAGGTAGGCCTCGTCGATTATGGAGTGATCATACTTGTCCGTCTTTTCATCAGTGAGTGTATTGATAAAATGATCACCCAGCATCTTTTCAAATTCTTCTTTCAGGATGATATCTTTGGAGGTTCTGTTAGAAAAGATCAGCGTATTACCATCTATCTTTCCATCTTTTTGTAACTGTCGGAAGATAGCAATGTAAGGCGTAATGCCTGCACCCCCTGCAATGAAAGTACCCGGCCCTTTATAGTGAATGGCTCCCCATACATCATGAATGGTGATGGTGTCCCCTACTTTGAGTTGGCCTAACTGGTTCGTGACTCCATTGTGGTCTTTATAAATCTTGATCGTGAATTCCAGGAAATCCCATTCGTTGAGCGCTGTAAAAGTGAACGATCTTCTTTCCTTTTCCCATCCGGGAATGTTGAGTGTAATATCTGTTGCCTGTCCCGGTTCAAAATGATAACCTGCAGGTTTCTCTATCCGAAACCTTCTTACGTTATGTGTAACCCAGGTGGCGTCGAGAATCTTAACGGTTATTCCGTTGCTTGCATCTTCCATCTTAAAAAAATATTTTAGTTCTTACTTCTGCAAAGGTAACCTTTAACTATGTTTGATGGGAATTATAAAAAGAGGGAATGTACTCTTACGAAGTACTTTCTCTGCTACACTTCCCATAAATATCTTTTCGATCCCTTTGCGGCCATGTGTACCCAAAACAATAATGTCCGCATTTTTTTCCGCTGCGCTTTTCAGGATTTCATCTGCAAAGTCTCCCTCTCCTATCATTGTATCTACCCGCAAATTTCCTGAGTATTTTTCTTTGAAAAATTCCAGGAATTTTTCTGAAGCATCCATCAATTCTCCACGTGAATTATTCTGTACGATATCCATGGTACTAAATGTATCGAACCCTGTGATGGGCGAATAATTCAGCGAACTATAGTAGGTAATATCTGATAACACATGCAACAATGTAACTTCCGCATTCATCGCTGCTGCCAACTCAAACCCCTTCCCGGCCACCAACTCGGCGGCTTCGCTGTAATCCAATGCTATCAATATTTTCTTCATGGTCGGAAATTTATACTTTATCAAATTATTTTTTTCAATCTCTTATTTTAAACGCTTCCGGTTCAGGACTTCCTTTGCCTGTGCAATCACATTCTCAACAGTAAAACCAAATTCTTTCATCACTTCACCTCCAGGAGCAGATTCGCCAAACCTGTCAATGCCCCAGGTATCACCTGCATCGGTAGTATATCTGCACCAGCCAAAAGAAGAAGCTGCTTCTACGGCTAATCTCTGGCGCACACCTTTCGGCAAAACACTTTCCTTATATGCCTCATCCTGGGCATTGAATAATTCCCAGCTTGGGAAACTAACAACCCTGGCTTTTATTTTTTCTTCTTTTAATTGCTCCTGCGCTTTTAATATTAATTGCACTTCGCTGCCGCTTGCCATCAGGATAATATCGGGAGTACCTTCGCAATCGCTGAGGATATATGCACCTTTCAGAGTACCCTCCGCTGATGCCACTCTACTCCTGTCAAATACCGGCAAATTCTGGCGACTGAGCACAAGTGCTACGGGGCCATCCTTGTGCAATAGTGCTGCACGCCATGCCTGAGAAACTTCATTGGCATCTGCCGGCCTTATTACTGTTACATTCGGTACTGACCGCAAACCTGCCAGTTGCTCAACAGGCTGGTGAGTAGTACCATCCTCACCCACACCTATACTATCATGTGTATAAACAATAATGGGCCTGATTTTCATAATGGCAGCCAGCCTGATCGGTGGACGCATATAATCTGAGAAGATGAGGAATGTAGCGCCATAAGCTGTAATACCTTTTGTCAACGTCAATCCATTCAGCACTGCTCCCATAGCATGTTCCCGAATTCCAAAATGGAAATTACGTCCGCTGTGGTTATCGCTGCTGAAAGAGTCATAATTTTTCAAAGTAGTATCTGTACTTGGTGCAAGGTCAGCTGATCCGCCGATAAGAAGCTGTAAAGAATCAGCAATTGCATTGAGCACCGCACCTGAGGCTTTGCGTGTAGCCACACCTTTTTCATCGGCCTTGAATGATGGCAATTTTTCTTCCCATCCGGCAGGCAATTTACCACTACTGAGCAATTCATATTCTGCTGCCTCTACCGGGAAAGCAGCTTTATATTTCTTAAATAGTTCATTCCAGTCCTGCTCTTTTAAAATACCTGCTTTCCCTTTTTCGCGATAGTAATTCAGGACTCCATCCGGCACATCGAAAAATTTGTCCGGATCGAAACCGAAGTTTTCTTTTACTAATCTCACCTCGTCTACACCCAATGGACTACCATGTGCTTCAGCAGTATCTACTTTGTTAGGGCTACCAAAGCCAATCTGTGACCGTACACGAATGAGGGATGGCCTCGCAGTTTCTTTTCTTGCATGGTCTATTGCAGTAGTGAGCGCCTCCAGGTCGTTGGCATCATCGACAGCTTGCACGTGCCATCCATATCCACGGAATCGCTCAGACACATCTTCATTAAAAGCCAGGCTGGTATTTCCTTCTATTGTAATTTTATTATCGTCATACAGGTAAATGATATTTCCGAGTTTCAATGTTCCTGCCAGCGATGCAGCTTCAGAACAAACACCTTCCATCAGGTCGCCATCGCTGCAGATCGCATAAATTTTATAGTCAAACAAATTGTAACCAGGCCGATTATACCTCTTGGCAAGTATCTGCTGGCCAATCGCCATTCCAACGCCATTGGCAAATCCCTGGCCGAGCGGACCGGTAGTCACTTCGATACCATCCAAGAGTCCATACTCCGGATGCCCGGCAGTTTTGCTGTGAAGCTGGCGAAAGTTTTTTATATCATTTAGATTCAGATCATACCCTGTCAGGAACAAATAAGCATACTGCAACATACATGCATGTCCGCAAGATAAAATGAAGCGATCACGGTTGGGCCATTCGGGGTTTCGTGGATTGTAGTTCATTTCTTTTGACCATAATACATGACCAATGGGAGCTAATCCCATAGGAGTACCCGGATGTCCTGAATTCGCTTTCTGCACTGCATCAGCAGCGAGTACTCTTACCGTGTTGATTCCTGTTTGTTCGATTGATTCCATTTGATAATTACTGTTTTAAATATTATTGTGCATTCGATTCCGCAAAGTATATGCCGCGAAATCCTGAATGAATTTTGCCAAAATTAAATTTTAAATCATTACGATATTTTTCCTTCGCCATAATAGGCCCCACGCCTTGCCTACATGAGTTTTTTAGGTTTTTGGCTCAATACGTTTAAATTTGCACACCTCGCATTTTTATCCAAATTCGTAAATGATCCCAAAAAATATCAAAAGTGGTATCCCTGTTTCTGTAAGTTTAAAACCTACCCTTGAAGCTGAGGATATTCGTCCACACGTAGGCGATGACAAGAAAAGATTAATCACGATTTCTGCAATGGCAGTATTGGTGGCCATTTGCATCAGCTTTATTGCCAAGTTCCTGATTCACCTGATCTACCTGATTACTAATATTTCTTTTTACGGTAGTACTTCTATCAATGATGTACCGCCTGCCGGAAATCATTTAGGGCTCTGGGTGATTGCAATCCCAACCCTGGGCGGTATTATCGTAGGATTGATGGCACATTTTGGTTCGAAAGCGATCCGGGGACATGGCATTCCTGAGGCAATGGAACAGATTCTTACCAACCAAAGCAAGATCAAACCCACCATCACCTACCTGAAGCCCATTTCATCTGCAATAGCTATAGGAACAGGTGGGCCATTCGGAGCAGAAGGCCCGATCATCGCTACTGGAGGTGCTTTAGGAAGTACACTTGGGCAGATATTGCGCATTTCACATAATGAGAGAAAAATATTACTGGCATCAGGCGCCACGGCAGGTATGGCCGCCATCTTCGGCAGCCCCATTGCCGGAGTTTTTCTTGCGATTGAATTATTACTTTTTGAATTCAGCCCGAGAAGTATCATCCCTGTGGCACTTGCATGTATTACCGGCGCAGCAGGGCACCACTTCCTTTTCAGCCAGGGGCCTGTTTTCCCAATAGATCATGAGTTAGCAACACCATCAAACAGGGCACTCCTGATTTATAGCATCATCGGCGTGGTGATGGGATTTATCTCCATCTTCATTACTAAGATCGTCTATTGGATAGAAGACATGTTCGAACATCTGCCGATACATTGGATGTGGTGGCCGGCTATCGGAGGTGTCGCAGTTGGTATCGTTGGTTATTTTGCTCCACGTACATTAGGAGTGGGTTATGAAAATATCACCGATATTCTTTCAGGGCACCTGGCACTGGATGTGGTTCTTTCCCTCTGCCTGATGAAATTTATCAGCTGGGCTATAGCATTGGGAAGCGGTACTTCGGGAGGTACTCTGGCTCCATTGATGACCATCGGTGGCGCTACCGGCGCTTTGTTTGCCGGAGCCATTCTGCATTA
>JBDHYH010000147.1:0-7809 GCA_039811325.1 Chitinophagaceae bacterium
CCTACGTCAGCCGCTTTTGTGTAAATACCACCACCCACGCGGGCGAACAGTGCAATACTTTCTGCTCCGAGTGAGAAGCCGGTAAGAATTTCTATTGTACGCTCCATTTCTAAACTGTCAACTGCAGACTCAGGAGCAAAAATTGCTTTTAGAATAATGAACAACCCGCCAAGTCCCAGCACTGCAAGTCCTGCAACACCAAGCCCCATCACACTACCTCCTGTGAAAGAAACTTTCAATGCTTTTGACAGGCTGGTTCTGGCTGCCTGTGCTGTACGCACATTTGCTTTGGTGGCCACCTTCATACCAATAAAACCTGCACAGGCACTGAATATCGCACCTGCTACGAATGCAATAGCAATAGACCAGTGGCTGTTTTCGCTGCTGAAGCCCATTACACCAAGCAATAAGCCGGCGATGATTACGAAGTAAGAAAGTATCTTGTATTCCGACTTTAAGAAGGCCATCGCTCCATTGGCGATGTGATCACTGATTTCCTTCATTTTGTCATTTCCGGCATCCTGTTTTCCTACCCATGAGTACTTCAGGAAGGTATAAATAAGCCCGACCGCTGCCATAGCCGGAATTGCATAAACCAGATTCGTCATAATAAAAATGTATTACTTATTTTTTTAAGGTCGGCAAAAATAGGTCAAAAGAGCGAATTTTTGTAATGGTAATTGGAAGTTTTGGAAGGGAAAGAAGCAATTGGCAAGAAGCAATGGGCAAGTGAGAAGTAAATAGTGAAGCAAGGAGCAATTGGCAAGAGGAACTCGGCTAAACATTTCTAAACCCTCTAAACCCTCCTAAACCTAAAACTCTCAACCCTAAACCCTCAACCTTCTTTATCGAGGTCTCGAGCGGATTCGAACCGCTGTGGAAGCTTTTGCAGAGCTCTGCCTAACCACTCGGCCACGAGACCATTGTTTGAAAAAAGTTTACAAAAGTAAGTAATTAAAAGTGGAAAGGTAAAACTTTAAAGAGTTATTAATTTAAAAGAATAAAATGGAAAATGGTATATCCCTGGTTTATCATATCTGTTACATGTCTGAAATTTTTCAAATTGGCCAAAGTTCTGAAACAGGACGATTTCAATAGTGCTATGTTTTGGTATGGACAAATTTATGCAAACCGCTTTCTGTAGCCTCTGTCTCAGGTTATCTGAAAAACATTGGCAAATAAAATTTTGTGATCAATTAATGGTGCGTGAAAAAGAAGATTGAATTCTATGAATGATAAATTAGTTCTAAATAAATGGGTATCCGGATAAACACGTTGACAAAGAAGGAAAGTATTTAGTTATTTGGAAAATGGCTGGATTGATTTTGCAATTTAGAGTTCAGAAAAACAAGAGACCCAAATACTCCGTTCATCAAAACTGAATCAAAGAAAAATTAAAATGTATTTCCTTTGTTGTGAAATTGTATTTTCCCTTCAACTGTATTTTAATAATGGAAGATAAATAAGATGATCCCTTCTTCACATAGCGATGCTGGATTGTGGCTATCTTTTAAGGCAGGTAACCGGAATTCTTTTAAGGAGATATACGAAAAATTCTATGATAGTTTATTCGAGTATGGATTCAGGATTAGTAACGACCTACAATTGGTGGAGGATGTCATCCAGGAATTATTTATAAAAATATGGAATAACAGAGCCAGGTTAGGAGATGTAACTTCAGTAAAATCTTACCTGTTCGTTTCGCTTAGGGGTGCTATTTTCAATAAACTGGAAAAGGATTACAGGATACGTACACAAGAATTGAATGAATCAGTTTTTGACCTGGTATTCTCAGTAGAATCAGAATTCATCGATAAAGAATCAAATGAAATGAGGGCTAATAAAATCAAAGAGGCCTTAAATCAACTCACGTCGAGGCAAAAGGAATTTATTTATCTGCGGTTTTACGAAGAGGTGAGTTTTGAAGAGATTGCAAAAATCTTAAATATTACTACCAAGGCTTCTTATAAACTGAATGCCAGGGCACTTGAAAGTCTCAAACAATTGATAGACTTCCCTCTGTTACTTACAGTTTTGATATTTTTTCCCTTTGAAATCTGAGCCCCGTGACTCCCAAAAAATAATCTTGTTGTTTTTGGGGTAAAAAAAATCAATCTCCTGTCCTTGTACTGAAACTTGATTTTATACGAGATGAATAGTGGCTACGAGTCATACAAAATTGACGATTTCCTCAACGATGAATTTTTCATTGAATGGGTGAAGTATCAAACCCCTGTATCTGAGAAGTTCTGGAATGAGTGGATGGAAGGAAAACCTGGAAACCTTGCAACCATGCAGGAAGCCAGGCTACAACTTCTTGTGATTCTTTCTTCTAAACCGTATGAGTTTGGGCTGGAAAGAAAGGAAAGAATTTGGAATCAGATAGATACTCTTACCAGACCTTCTAAGGTGAGATGGTTTAGGTATGATTGGACGATTGCCGCCGCGGCAGTTGTAATAATTGTGTTTTCCGTTCTTTTTTGGAACCATAACAATAACAATAATAAGCCAGCTCTGCAAAACATAAGTAGAATTGATAAGGATGTCATCACTCCAGGGAAAAATCAGGCGGTGCTCACATTAGCTGATGGTAGAAGGGTACTTCTGGATTCTGCTACAATCGGTAATATTGCGAATCAGGGTGGCGTGAATGTTTTGAAAGAGAATGGATCTTTGGCTTACCTGACAGAAGGTATAACTGATGTTTCATCAGTTATTAATAAGATTTCCACACCGCGGGGAGGCCAATATAAAGTTGTACTTGCTGATGGTTCAAAAGTTTGGTTGAATGCGGAATCTGAATTAACCTTCCCTTCTGCATTTATTGGAAATGATAGGCGTGTTGAATTGAAAGGAGAAGGGTACTTCGAGGTGGCACACAATGTACAAAAACCATTTTACGTGAAGGTAAATGGAATGGAAGTTAAAGTGTTGGGAACAGAATTCAACATTAACAGCTACCCCGATGAATCAGGAATTAAGACAACACTTGTGAATGGTTCAGTACGGATTCATGCAGGTGACCAGACTACCGTGATTACTCCCGGCCAGCAGGCCATCTTAAAGAAAGGAAGTGAAGATATTTTAGTAAAAGATGTAGATGTTGAATCCCAGGTTTCATGGAAAAATGGAAAATTTATTTTTCAGGATATAGATATCTATTCAGTAATGCGCCAATTAACAAGATGGTATAACATAGATGTTGTATATGGCCAGGGTTTACCAAATGAACAATTCGTAGGTGTTATTTCGAGAAATGTATCCATTTCAGAAGTACTGTCTATGCTGGAATCCACAGAGGCAGTTTCTTTTAGGATTCAGGGCAGAAGGGTGTATGTAGAGCCCTTTAAAAAATAGAGGTTATTCTCAAAAAACCCGCTTCGTCACGGAAGCGGGCAATCCAAAGTGGAGAAACACTTGGGAATTTTTTTGGGCTAAAAATATAATAGTACAGGTCATTAAACTGACAAGAAAAATGACGTGGTTATTCAATCGCATAAGCGAAAAAATGAACGAAACAATTTTCTTAACCCAAACATTGCAAAAGTATGCATTTAGTTCTTAAACGGAGTGTTCGGTTATACATACCACCTCTTGTATCTAAAGCCATGAAACTAGTTGTAATCTTAATGACAGTTTTTCTATTACAGGCATCCGCTTCCGGCGTTGCTCAAAAGGTGACGCTCTCGATGGAGAATGTAAAGATGGAAAAAGTTTTTAAAGCTATTGAACGCCAAACCGGCTATGGATTTCTTTTTACACGGAAAACACTGGAGAAAATGCCACGGGTAAGCGTTCATGTAAGAGAAGCTACCATAGAAAGCGTTCTTGAAGAATGCCTTGCAGGTAAACCTCTTGATTTTGTGATCAGGAACAAAACTATTGTCATCAACCCAAACCCTGCAACTGTGGTGATTTTGCCCGAGATGATATTGATTGACGTTAATGGCAGGGTTCTCAATGAAGATGGTCAGCCGGTGCCAGGAGTTTCTGTTTTAATAAAAGGGACTCAGAAAGGAACTACTACCAATGAAAATGGCTATTTCAATTTGAGTGATGTAGATGAAAATGCAACGCTATTATTCAGTGGAGCAAATATTGAAACTCAGCAGGTAAAACTGGAAGGAAGGACTGTGTTGAATGTAAGAGTAAGAAAGAAAATAACTCTGGGTGAAGAAATCACTGTTGAGTTAAATACAGGATACCAGACCTTACCTAAGGAACGCGCTACAGGATCCTTTGCCTACACTGGAAGTAAAGATCTTAGCAAGCAATTGGCAGTAACTGATATCTCTGAAAAATTCAGAACATTGCTGCCTGGAGTATTAATGAGCGATGGAACTCCAATTATTCGGGGTAAAACAACTATTAATGCAAACCAGTCTCCGATTATTGTGATAGATGGGTTTCCGACGGATGTGCCGCTCACAACAATTAATCCGAATGATGTTGAGAGTATCACTGTTTTGCGTGATGCCGCTGCTGCCTCTATTTGGGGCGTAAAGGCGTCGAATGGTGTCATCGTTATTACTACAAAAAAAGGAACCAATGCTCCCAACGGTAAACCACAGATTTCATTTAATTCATCGCTGACATTTCAAAGCTTACCTGATTTATCTTCTCTCAAACTGGCAAACTCAAGCGACTTTGTTGATGTGGAGTTGGAAGCGCTTGATAAGGGTTGGTTCAATCTGAACAATCCGGAAAATAATTCCGGTTATTCTCCCGTCTATGAAATTTATCGTAAGCAAAAGAACGGCGAAATTACCGAAGCAGAGGCTAATGCTGCATACAACAAGTTCAGGAGCACTAACTATGAAAGTCAAAAAGATTTGTTTTTCAGAACAGGAATGATGCAGCAATACAATCTCTCTATCTCCGGAGCAGGAAATAAAAACAGGTATTATGCATCTCTGAATTATCAGAACAATCAGCCAAATTCAAAGCAAAACAAGGATGAGCGCTTTACTTTTCTTTTCAAGAATACCTATGATTTATTTCCAAAATTGATCGTCGATGCTTCCATCAATTTATCCTTAATCAATTCGCAAAACAATGGCGTATCGGTTTATCAATTTCAGGGGCAAAGACCCTACAGGCTATTTGTGGATGAGAATGGAAATTATTTGCCGCTATATGAACCTTACAGATCCCTGGAAAGGATGGAAGAGCTGAAATCATTGGGATATCTTGACTGGGCTAATAATCTGAAAAGAGATTTTGATAATAATGATAATGAAACAAAGAATTTTTCTCCACGGTTGAATATAGGTATCAACTACAATGTACTTCCATTTTTAAGTTATGAAAGTCGTTTTCAATATGAACGAAACGACTACAGAAGTGATTCTTATTATAATGAGGAAATGTATTATACCAGGGATTTGATCAATCAATTCACTGTACAGGTTCCAGGCGGCGGGCTGAACTCTCAGATTCCTAAAGGTCCCATTTACTATGCCACTGTTCATCATATCAATAGTATATCATGGCGTAATCAATTGAAACTGAATAAGACTTTTGATGGAGCTAAGACAAGTAACCTCAATGCAATCATAGGTACAGAAGTAAGCCAGAACCAAATAGATTCAAGACAGGACCGGTACCATAATTACAGTAAAGAAAAACTGACCTATGACCTGATAGATGAACAAAAACTTGCGGCAGGTGTTACAGGATGGAACGGACAACTTCTATATTATCCGGCTCTTTACAAACCGATTCAACAGGTTGAAAACCGATACTTTTCTATGTATTTCAATGGTTCTTATGAATTTGACAAGAAATATATTCTCTCTGCGAGTGCCCGGATCGATAAATCAAATTTATTCGGAGCCAGCACCAATGATAAAATGACGCCACTGTATAGTGTAGGTGCTGCATGGCATATTTCGAATGAAGATTTTTTCAAAGTGAAATGGATTAACGACCTGAAACTTCGTGTAACCACAGGTGTTAATGGAAATGTGGACAAGCAGACCAGTAAGGTATTGATTGCGATTCCTCAGAATAACTCATACACTACAGGTGAGGATTACCTGAAAATAGAATTTCCCGAAAATAAAGAGTTACGCTGGGAAAGCACTACGATAAATAATTTGGGAATCGATGTGGTATTGTTTAAAAACCGGATTTCGGCAAGCTTCGATGTGTACGCAAAGAATAGTTATGATTTACTTGGTTTTGTGGATGCAGATCCGTCTGTCGGGTTTGAAAAAGTTTATAAAAATACTGCAGAGTTGAAGAATGTTGGTTACGATTTAAGAATCTCGGCAAATATTATCAGAGGAACATTTGATTGGGATGCTTCTCTCAGCCTTTCTCACAATAAAAATAAGGTAACAAAAGTGTTTAATCCTACGCCATCTGTCGATAATTACCTGACCGGGGGAAGAGGAAGGGAAATAAAAGGAAAGCCGATTGATTATTTTTATAATTACAAGTGGGCAGGGCTTACCAATGAAGGGGAGCCGCAGGTTTATAACGATAAGGGAGAAGCTGTATCATGGCAAACCGGCGGAATTCAGCCAAACGTAAATTGGTTGAAATATGCGGGAACCACATTGCCTACCTACTTTGGTACCTTGATGACAACCTTGTCATACAAAGGATTCAGCCTTACACCAATTGCTATTTTCAGATTTGGAAATGTAATGCGGTTGCCAACAGGATATGTCAGGTCAGTGGCGCCAGTGATGTCCGATATTGGCAATCGCTGGAAAAAGCCTGGTGATGAGAATTTCACATGGGTTCCCCGGTTGTTTGATAATATGTATGAACCTTATATAAGGCGGCAGTTTTATGCTTCCAACGATAACCGCACGGCCAGTGCGTCATTTATAAGGCTCAGCAGCGTAAGTCTCACTTATGATATTTCACGCATCTTTCATACTTCTGTATTCAGGAACATCCAATTGCAGGGCCAGGTAACTGATGCTGCGATATGGGTGAAGAATAAAGAAAATGTAGATCCGGAAGCAATTGATTTACGCTACGGCAATCTTGGCATCAGGACATCGCCTACTTATACTTTGGGCCTGAAACTGGATTTTTAATCACCTAAACGAATTTCAGAATGAAAAAGATTCTTACCATATTGAGCGCTGCATTTTTGCTGAGTGCTTGCAATAAATATATTGACATAGACGAAAAAGGGAAAGTAATTCCAAAGACCATCCAGGACTATTCAGACCTGATGAATGATTATTATGGATTTATCATCAGCACTGACAACATGTTTTATTTGAGTGACCAGATAAAGGTTTACAAAGATGAAGTGAACCGGATTTTTTATGGAGCAGATGTATTTCTAAATGGATACTTATGGAAAGATTACCTCTTTGTAAATGCTGATGATAACGATCGTGACTGGAATAATTTTTACCGGCAAATCTATGTATGTAATGTAGTACTTGATAATATTGAACATGCCCAGGGAAATGATGAAGCACTTCGTAAACAAACAAAAGGAGATGCACTGGCACAAAGAGCATATTCCTATTTTATGCTTGTTAATATGTATGCGAAGCATTACAACTCTTCAACCTATGAAAAGGATCTCGGAGTACCGCTTTATTTAGAACCTGACATCAATGCAAAGAATGGAAGGGCAACTGTGAAAGAAGTGTATGACCTTATAGAAAAAGATTTGTTAGATGCAGAAAAATTACTGCCTCCCGAACCCTCATTCAATTATCACCCGGGCAAAGCTGGTGTTTACGGTTTACTTGCTCAGATGTATCTCTACCAGGGAAAATGGGAACAGGCAAAGGCTTATGCTGAAAAGGCATTGCAGATTCATTCATTCTT
>JBDHYH010000148.1:0-7681 GCA_039811325.1 Chitinophagaceae bacterium
TTGTCATTTAATGCACCGGGGAAAGTGTGGGTTGATTTTGTTTCTCTCTTCCCAAAAAATACATTTAAGAACCGGAGAAATGGATTGAGAAATGACATTGCTACATTCATTCAAAATCTGAAGCCAGCCTTTGTGAGATGGCCGGGTGGCTGTTTTGTAGAAGGTATCAATATTCAAAGTGCACCTGACTGGAAGAACACCATCGGTCCGGTAGAAAAGAGACCCGGAACCTTCAGTCCGTGGGGATATTGGACGAGCGATGGCCTCGGCTATCATGAGTATCTTCAGTTTTGCGAAGACATTCATGCTGATGCTTTATATGTATTCAATGCGGGTGTATCATGCGAATACCGGAGCGGCACTTTTGCTCCGGATGACAGCCTTCATTTTTATATTCAGAATGCATTGGATGCTATTGAATATGCTATCGGGCCTGTTACTTCCAAATGGGGAAAGTTGCGTGCTGCAAATGGCCATCCGGCGCCATTTCCTTTGAAGTATGTGGAAGTAGGCAATGAACAGCACGGCCCGCGCTACGCAGAGCGATACAATGTTTTTTATAAAGCCATCAAAGAGAAATATCCACAGATGATCATCATGGCAAGTATGGGCATTGGCGATGTGAATCAAAACACCACTGCCAAAATGCAACAGATCGATTATGTAGATGAACACGCTTACAAATCTGCATACTGGGCAATGAATCATTTTGATCATTTCGATAATTATCCAAGAGGCAAATGGGAAATGTATGTGGGTGAATATGCTACCAACGCGGGTGTTGGTCACGGTAATATGATCGCAGCACTTTCAGATGCTGTGTATATTTTGAGTATGGAAAAAAATGGTGACCTCGTGAAGATGAGCAGCTATGCTCCGTTGCTGGTAAATGAAAATGATGTGGACTGGCCGGTGAACCTGGTTCACTTTAATGTTTCACAGAGTTTTGCGCGTATCAGTTATTATGTCATCAAAATGATGAATGAAAACAGGCCTGACGTGAATCTTTCCGCGAATGTTCAGGTAATTCCCGACCAGGTTAGGAAGAATCATTTCAGTGGGGGGATCGGCCTTGCCGACTGGGATACGCAAACCGAGTATAAGGATGTGGAAGTGATACAAGATGGTGAAGTGGTTTATAAAAGCGATTTTAAAAATCGTGCAGGGGAGTGGTCGCTGCTGCGTGGGAAATGGGAAGTTACAGCAGACTCAGGTTTGGCGCAAACATCCGAGGGCGCTCAACTGCTGGCGCTTTTGAAAAACAAAAGTTTTGGAACTTATACTTTAAAACTAAAAGCCCGTAAACTGAGTGGCTACAATGCTTTCATTATTCCATTCGCAGTTCAGGATTCCAATAATTTTATGAGAGTGCATATTGGATCCTACTGGAACAGGAATATCGTTTACGAAAAAGTATCCAATGGATATGATGTGGCTGATATGTCTGCACAAAAGAAATTGCCCAATCCGATTGAGACAAATAAGTGGTACGACATCAGGGTAGAAGTAGGACAGGATACTGTCAGGACTTTTCTGAATGATACATTGCTTTCCACTTTTACCACACCGGCCACTTTGTATTCTATTGCAGGAAAAGATGATGAATCGGGAGACATTATATTGAAAGTCGTAAATGCGGCGGCACAGCCGGTTGATGCGGTGATCAACATTGCAAATGCAGGGATGGTAAGGAATACAGCCTGGACATCGACCATCAGTTCGGCGGATGAAAAGGCAGAGAATTCTTTTGATGAACCATTGAAAATAATTCCTATTGAAGGGAGTATCAGGAATGCCTCATCACATTTTGGAAAGGTATTTCCTCCATATTCTTTTACGGTGATCAGGTTGAAAACAAAGTAGGAATTATATATTCGCATGGTAATGTCATAAAGACAATTAAAGATGCGATTGGCAAGAGAGAGATTAAACAATATTTAAAAATCAGTAAAGAAAAACAAATATGAAATTCAGGCTTCTGGCAATGGGGGTATTTTGTGCAGGATTTTTTCTGTCTTCCTGCAATAGCGGTACAACTAACACAGCCACTTCTCCTAAAGCAGGTATATCCAAAACATCCTGGGGTGAAGCGGATGGCAAACCTGTTGAACTCTTTACATTGACCAACAGTAAAGGAACTGAAGTAAAGATCACCAACTATGGCGGCACCGTTACTTCTTTTGTAACTGCCAACAAGGAAGGCAAGCCAACTGAGATTGTTGTTGGGTTCGATAGCATTGATCAATACCTGAAACAACCGCCCTATTTTGGAGCTACTATTGGCCGCTATGGAAATAGAATTGGCAAAGGCCAATTCAAACTGAATGGTACCAATTATCAATTGACAGTGAATGACGGCAAAAATCATTTGCACGGTGGCGCAAAGGGTTTTGATAAACAAGTGTGGGATGTAGTAAGTTATGACAGTACAGTACCTTCTCTCACTTTGCATTATCTGAGCAAGGATGGCGAAGAAGGATATCCCGGAAATCTGAATGTAACGGTAACCTATACACTGACAGATAACAACGAACTCAAATTTGATTACAGCGCAGAAACAGACAAGGCAACTCCGGTTAACCTTACCAATCATTCCTATTTCAATTTATCAGGCGATGTCAGCAATACGATTTTGAATCATACGCTCATGATCAATGCTGACAGCTATACACCTGTTGACAGCACTTTGATCACAACGGGAGAACTGGCACCAGTGAAAGGAACGCCATTTGATTTTACAACGCCAAAAAAGATTGGTCAGGATATTGCACAAGTGAATAACAGTTATGATCACAACTGGGTGCTGAACAGGAAGGACTCCGGTATGATGGAAGCTGCTGTGTTGTCTGATTCGCTGAGTGGAATCACGTTAGAAGTGTTGACCACAGAGCCTGGACTGCAATTTTATTCCGGAAATTTTCTGGATGGAAAATTCATCAACCGCGATGGCAAGCCGGTGAACTATCATACCGCATTATGCCTGGAAACACAACATTATCCCGACTCTCCGAATAAGTCTAATTTTCCGTCCACTATACTGGAACCGGGAAAGAAATACCATTCAGAAACAATTTATAAAGTATCCGCACAGAAAAAATAAATAATAATACCTGATCCTGAAAAGAGACTTAAAGCAAACATTGATGAACAAGAAGGCATTTATATTTGATTTGAATGGCACCATGATTGACGACATGGAATTTCATGTCCGTGCATGGTACGACATTCTGAACAATGACCTGAATGCCGGTTTGTCTGTTGAAGCCGTAAGAGCACAGATGTATGGCAAGAACAAGGAACTGCTGGAGAGAGTATTTGGAAAAAATCATTTCTCTGAAGATCAGATCAGGGAGTTATCTGTGGAAAAGGAAAGAAGGTATCAAAAGGCTTTTCGTCCTGAATTAAAATTGATTCCCGGGCTGGATAAATTTCTTGAGAGTGCATCACAACATGAAATTCCAATGGCTATCGGTACTGCGGCGATTCCGTTTAATGTTGACTTTGTGTTGGACAACCTCAATATCCGAAACTATTTCAAAGCAATTGTGAGCGCTGATGATGTAGCGATGAGCAAACCCGATCCCGAGACTTTTTTAAAGTGTGCTGAATTATTGAGTGTTCCTGCAACGGACTGTATAGTGTTTGAAGATGCACCCAAAGGAGTGGAAGCCGCTGCCAATGCAGGAATGAAAACGATAGTGCTTACAACCATGCATAGCCGGGAGGAGTTTACTGAATATGATAATATTTTGTGCTTCACAGCAGACTATGTATCACTCGCACCTGAGAAGATTGAAGATTATGAATTAAAAAAATTAAAAGGAAATGCCGGATAGATCGTATGTCATAGGAGTAGATTACGGAACAGATTCAGTTCGTTCATTGCTGATGGATACACAGAATGGAGAAGAGATCGCTTCGTCTGTATTTTATTATCCACGCTGGAAAGAAGGTCGTTATTGCGATCCATCTAAAAATCAATTCAGGCAACATCCGCTGGATTATGTGGAAGGGCTTGAGTCAACTATAAAAGATTGTTTGCAGAAAGCAGGTGGTAATATTGCAAAGAGTGTAAAAGCCATTTCTGTTGATACTACAGGCTCTACTCCGGTGGCTGTAGATCAGTCAGGCATACCGCTTGCGCTCTTGCCCGCATTCAGCGACAATCCAAACGCCATGTTTGTTTTGTGGAAAGACCATACTTCCACCTCAGAAGCTGCACAGATCAATGAACATGCTTCAAAATTCCCGGAGAACTATTTGAAATTTGTTGGCGGCATTTATTCTTCTGAATGGTTTTGGGCCAAATTGCTGCATATTCTTCGTATAGACACCAGTGTTAGAGACGCGTGCTACTCCTGGGTAGAGCATTGCGATTGGATTCCTTTTCTGCTGACAGGTGGTAAGGAAGTCAGTAAAATGAAGCGGAGCGTTTGTGCCGCAGGGCACAAAGCCTTGTGGGCTGAGGAATTTGGTGGATTTCCTCCAAATGAATTCTTTCAGACACTCGATCCTCTACTCGATGGATTTACAAAAAAGCTATTTGAGGAAACCGCAACGGCAGACAAATCCGCAGGCAATCTATCGGAAGAATGGGCGGTTCGCCTCGGGCTTTCAACTGATGTAGTGGTTGGCGTTGGGGCTTTTGATGCACATGTTGGTGCAGTAGGAGGGCAGATAGAAGCACATTTTTTATGTAAGGTGATGGGCACATCCACCTGCGATATATTAGTAGCGCCGCAAAAGGAAGTAGAAGGTATTTTGGTAAACGGAATTTGCGGACAGGTGCCCGGGTCGGTGATTCCGGGTATGCTGGGTATGGAAGCAGGGCAGTCAGCTTTTGGTGATACGTATGCATGGTTCAAGAATTTACTCGCATGGCCATTGAAAAATATTTTGCAGAACAATTCAATTGCAGACCCATCGGTTACCGAAGCATTGATGAAAGATGCAGAAGACAAGATCATTATTTCGCTTTCGGAGGCTGCAGCGCAATTGCCTTTTGATGAAAAAAGTGAATTGTCGCTCGACTGGTTGAATGGCCGCAGAACGCCTGATGCCAATCAAATGCTGAAGGCTACCATTTCGGGACTGAATCTTGGAACCGATGCTCCGCGTTTTTTCAGATCACTGGTAGAGGCTACCTGCTTTGGTGCCAAAGCGATTGTAAATAGGTTTATCGACCAGGGGATATCCATCAAAGGTGTCATCGGCCTGGGCGGTGTCGCATTGAAATCCCCCTACATCATGCAGGTAATGGCTGATGTGCTGGATATGCCGATCAGGATACACAAGTCGGAACAAACCTGTGCTGCAGGCGCTGCGATGTTTGCGGCCACTGTTGCCGGTGTCTATCCAAAAGTGGAAGATGCTATGAAGGCAATGGGGAAGGGGTTTGAGAAAGAATATTTTCCTGATAAGAACAAAACGGAGTTGTATGCGAAAAGATATTTGAAATATCAGCAATTGGGAGCACTGACAGAAAAACATTTAACAACATAGGTTATGCGTAATTCAAAATACGATCACATAAAGCTGGAAGCATATAATGCCAACATGGATTTGCCCAAAGCAGGCCTGGTATTGTTTACGTTTGGAAATGCAAGTGCAGTGGATAGAAGTGCAGGTGTTTTTGCCATAAAGCCGAGCGGTGTACCTTATGAAGAATTAACTCCTGATAAAATGGTGATCGTAGATTTTGATGCAAAAGTGGTAGAAGGGGATTTGCGCCCATCATCAGATACAAAGACGCACGCAGTACTGTACAAGCATTGGGAAAAGATCAACGGGATAGTTCATACGCACTCAACTTATGCTACTGCATGGGCGCAGTCGCAACGTGATATTCCCATTTTTGGAACTACACATGCTGACCATAATACATCTGATATTCCATGTGCGCCACCAATGGATGATAAAAGGATTCAGGGTGATTATGAAATTGAAACCGGTTTTCAGATCATTGATTGCTTCAAAGAGAAAGGGCTGAATTATGAAGAAGTGGAAATGGTATTAGTAGGTAATCATGCGCCATTCACCTGGGGTAAGTCGGCAGCTAAAGCGGTTTACAACAGTGCTGTATTAGAAAATATCGCACAGATGGCGTATCTCACTTTGGTGATCAATGCGGAAGCGCCACGACTGAAAGATGCTTTGATCAAAAAACATTTTGAGCGCAAGCATGGCCCGGATTCTTATTATGGGCAAGAGTGAGGAGTGAAAAGTTGTTACGCTGGAAAGTTGGAAGGTTGGAAATTGCCGCCGCTTGGTCTCTGACCATCGGCAGGAAGAAAACTGAGAATGTACTGATGCCGTTGGTCGGAGACCAGACGGCGGTTAAATAAAAAAATTAAAAAATAAAAATGGAAAGTTTAAAAAACCTTGAGGTCTGGTTTGTTACGGGCAGCCAGCATTTGTATGGTGAGGAAACATTGAGGCAGGTAGCCAATCATTCGCAAACTATTGCAAGATCATTTGATGAATCCAAAGAGATTCCTGTGTCTGTAGTATATAAACCGGTAGTAAAGACTCCGGATGAAATATTTAGTGTATGCAGCGAAGCCAACCAGTCGAAGAACTGTATCGGCATCATCGCATGGATGCACACATTCTCTCCTGCAAAGATGTGGATCAACGGCCTTCGTATTTTACAAAAACCATTGTGTCATTTGCATACACAATTCAATCGTGATATACCCTGGAAGGATATTGATATGGACTTTATGAATCTGAACCAGAGTGCACATGGCGACAGGGAATTTGGTTTTATGGTAAGCCGCATGAGGTTGAGAAGAAAAGTGGTAGTTGGTTATTGGGAAGATGCCGCCGTAAAAGAAAAAATCAATATCTGGTCACGTGCTGCAGCAGCCTGGCACGATTGGCAGGGCGCTAAGTTTGTAAGGTTTGGAGACAATATGCGCGATGTGGCTGTAACAGAAGGTGACAAAGTAGAAGCACAATTTCAGTTTGGATTTTCTGTGAATACTTATGGTGTAGGAGACCTGGCAAAGGTCATAAACGAAGTGAGTGATTCTGAAGCTGAACAATTGTGCAGTGTTTATGAAAGCGAATACAAACTCGCAGATACTTTGAAAAAGGGAGGTAACCAATTTTCCTCTTTACTCGAAGCAGCAAGAATCGAAATTGGTTTGAAGAAATTTCTCGAACAGGGAAATTTCAAAGGTTTCACAGACACGTTTGAAGACCTGCATGGAATCAAACAACTGCCGGGCATTGCAGCACAACGGTTGATGGCTGCAGGATATGGATTTGCGGGCGAAGGTGATTGGAAAACGGCTGCACTGGTGCGTGCTATGAAAGTGATGGCGAGCGGGCTTCCGGGAGGGAATTCATTTATGGAAGATTACACTTATCATTTCGAACCCGACAACCAGATGGTGTTGGGCGCTCACATGCTGGAGATTTGTCCTTCCATTGCGCATGGCAAAGCATCCTGCGAAGTGCATCCATTGGGTATTGGAGGTAAGGAAGATCCGGTTCGTCTTGTGTTCAATGTAAGTGCAGGCCATGCGCTGAATGCGTCCATCATTGATATGGGCAATCGTTTTCGTTTGCTGGTCAATGAAGTCGAAGTGTCTCAACCGGTGCATGAACTTCCGAAGCTTCCGGTAGCAAGAGTATTGTGGAAACCATTGCCCGATATGCAGACAGGCTGTGCTGC
>JBDHYH010000149.1:0-7459 GCA_039811325.1 Chitinophagaceae bacterium
TTGAAAGTGGTTTCAATTGACCATTTTCTTTTCCACCTCACGTTCCAGGCTGAAGCAATTATTTCGATCTGTGAAGATAAGAAGCGAATGAGCAGGCATTTATCGCTGTCCAAAAGATCCGACACTTTGGAAAAATTACAATTGCTCAATTATTTTTATGATCCTGGAAAGCGTTTCCTCTTTACCAATCACGATTGCAATATCAAAAACTCCCGGCCCAAACTTTCCTCCTACCAGCATCACCCGGAATGGAGCCAATACAGCTCCAGGTTTCAATTCCATCTGATTCGCAAGTTCTTTAAAACTACTCTCTAAGAAATCATGATCCCATTGACCAGAACCCTTCCAGGCAAGAATTAATTGTTCAAAAAATTCTTTCTTCTTGCCCTCCCACTTATCCTGAACCAAAGCCAATTCTACTTCCGGTGCCCGAAAAAAGTAGGCAGATTGATGAATAAAATCTGACAATAGAGTGCACCGGTCTTTTACAAGTGAAATTACTTTTTCTAATTGCTCCATATCGAATATTTCAAACCCATCCTTCTCAAACCAGGGCAATAGCGAAGGCATCAATTCTACCGCAGAAAGTTTTTTAATCCATTCATGATTGAACCATTTGGCTTTCTCAAAATCAAATTTTGCTCCATGCGCGTGTACCCGATCTATCTCAAATGCGTTTACCAGTTCTTCCAGAGAAAAGGTTTCCTTTTCCGTACCATCATTCCAACCAAGCATCGCCAGCATATTGATAAATGCTTCCGGCAAAAACCCCAATTCTTTAAACCCTTTGACCAGCCCCTGTTTGGGGTCATTCCATTCCATCGCAAAAACCGGAAATCCCAATCGTTCGCCATCACGCTTGCTGAGTTTTCCGTTGCCATCGGGTTTTAGTATCAGGGGGAAATGCGCCCATTGTGGCATCTCATTCTTCCATCCAAAATATTGATACAATAAAATATGAACAGGAGCGCTCGGCAACCATTCTTCACCCCTAAAAGAATGTGTGATCTGCATGGCATGATCATCCACAACCACCGCGAGGTGATAGGTAGGCATGCCATCTGCTTTCAATAACACCTTGTCGTCAACGGTATCAGAACTCATTTCAATATCACCTTTTACCAGGTCACGAAAATGTATTGACTGGCCGGGTTCAATTCTGATGCGCACTACATGCGGTACATTTTGTGCAATGAGTTTTTGCGTTTCTTCTTCTGAAAGTGTCAGAGAATTTCTCATCCGCATACGGCTTTGGTGGCCATATTGCAGATTATCGTTTCCTTCGGCTTTCAGTTTTTCGCGCAACGCTTCTATTTCTTCAGAAGTATCGAAGGCATAATAGGCATGGCCTGACCGTACCAACTGCTCTGCAAATTGCCTGTAACTGTTTTTTCGTTCGCTCTGCCTGTAAGGTGCAAAAGGTCCTCCGTGTTTCGGACTTTCGTCAGGAGGAATTCGGCACCAATCGAGGCAGTCATAGATATAATCTTCCGCGCCTTCTACAAACCTTGTCTGATCTGTATCTTCCACCCTCAGCACAAAATCTCCTCCGTGTTTTTTTGCAAATAAATAATTGTACAATGCGGTGCGCACACCTCCGAGATGCAAACCTCCGGTGGGGCTGGGCGCAAAACGAACTCTGACTTTACTCATGGAGCAAAGATAAAATAGTGAAAGAGATAATTAGTGATGCACTCAGAGGAAGAGTTAGGAGTTGTGTACTCCGTGGAATGAATCATGCATTAACCATCAACAATTTACCATTAACAATTAACCATTCCCAATTAACCATTATTTTTAATCCATGTTTTATCTCATCAAAGCCCCCTGGCTACTCCAGAAGTATTATCACGAATGTGTTTGGAAAATTCAAACAGACGAGAATAAAATCTATTTCACTTTCGATGATGGCCCTTCTCCTGAGGCGACACCTTTTGTCCTGGAACAATTGGAAAAATTTGGCGCTAAGGCAACATTTTTTTGCATCGGCCAACAGGTAGAAAAATATCCGGAAATTTATCAACAGGTGCTGGCGGCAGGGCATAGGATTGGCAACCATACCTACAGGCACTTAGATGGATGGAAAACATCCAACGATAAATATTACCAGGATGTGGAGCAGGCAGCCAACCTGATTAACAGCCGGATATTCCGACCACCGTTTGGGAAGATTACAAAATTTCAGATTAAAGCCATCGCCGGCGAAAGACTACAGATGAAGACCATCATGTGGCACGTAATCAGCGCCGATTTTGACATATCGATCTCTCCCGACCAATGCTACCTGAATGTGGTGAGGAATGCTACAAAAGGAAGTATTGTCGTATTTCACGACAGCGCTAAAGCATTTCCGAATATGAAGGAATCTTTGCCCCGCGCCTTAGAATATTTCAAAGACAGGGAATATATTTTTGAATCACTTCCTTAAAAAAGAATGGGCCAGGGTAGAAACCCAAGCCCGTTTTTAATCCGTACCCTATGAAAACTGCCGTGAAGGTAATGTTTCTTTTTAACACTTCACCAACAAATTTTCATTTAGAGGGTTATAACTTTTGAATAGCCTAAATAGGTTAATTTGGCTTTGTTATCGCAAGCCCCATCGCCATAATCAAGCGTTGCACCATCAGGGTTCTGGTTCCAATGAATAGAAAGAATCCCTTTCACTCTCCATGGGCAGTCAATTTTTCTCAGCAATGGGCTGGTGATTTCACTGGACCATGTCAGCCCGGTAGAATTGCCACCGTTCACCGCACCAGTTACTTCATACTGGTCATCAAGGAAATTGAATGGGGTATCCTTGCCAGCTACCAGTGTCCAGGTGTGCTTTCCGTATAGTGAATGCCAGAAGCCACTATTTGTGTTCGTCAGCCTGCCGTCGGATATAGTAATTGAAAATCCAAATTTATCTCCTGATGATGTATTCTCAATAACCTGTTCTCCCACAATAGCGAAAGAATCAACATTATACCCGTCAAAGGTAGTAGTGATCTTGGCACCAGGCAAATATGCAGGCTTGGTGAAGACTACAATTATCTTTCCCTTTCTCACTTTACCATCTGTGCCTTTGCAACCATTTCCAAAATCAAAAGTGGCTGTCTTCGGCCATTGCCCTGCAACTTTCGGAGTTACAGTCAAGGTAAAGCACTGATCCCCCAGTGTACTTTCATTTCCACCGGGACGGTAAATAACTCCAGTTCCAATACCAAGGCCAATCGGTTCACCAGCATCTGCATCGGGCACCCCAAGCGATATTTTAAATACATCATTGAACTGGCTGGACACGATTTCATTATCTGAAGAAGCTGCCACAGCATTTTGCATTTGAGGATCTTCAGGTTTGGAATTGCTGTCTTTTTTGCATGAAATCATGGTAAAGGCAAGCAGGCAGGCTGATGCCGTAATGGATTTTACAATCGATTTTGTTTTCATAAGGGGAATTTAAGATTAAAATTTTCTGATTTATAAACGGCAGCACCTTTTCATTATTGTAAGGTGCTGCCGTTGTAATTCTATTTTGTATTCCTTTCCTCCTATTTCAGGGTGATCACTTTTGTATGTCCTTTATAGGTCAAGATAGCCTTGTTATCGCAACTTCCATCGCCATAATCAAGGGTTGCCGCATCAGGGTTCTGATTCCAATGAATAGTTACTACTCCTTCTCCTCTCCATTGGCAATTCACCTTCCTCATTACAGGTGTAGTTATCTCCCTGGTCCAGGTCAGTCCGTTGGAATTTCCTCCATGGCTTCCACCTGTCACTTTATATGTATCATCAAATGGGTTAAACGGAGTATCCATTCCGGCAACTTGTGTACGCAGGTGGTCGCCTTCATACTTATGCCAAAATCCGGTATTCGTATTCGTAAGTTTACCATTGATCACTTGTACTCTGAAGCCAAAATGGTTATCAGTGCTTGTATTGGTAATAATATGAGTTCCACTGATCGCAAATGTATCTACTTCATAACCATCAAAAGTTGTAGAGATTTTTGCTCCAGGCTGCCAGGCCGGTTTGGTGTAAATGACTACAATCTTTCCTTTTCTCACTTTACCATCGTGCCCCTTGCAGCCAACAGTCCCAAAATCGAATGTGATTGTTTTAGGCCAAACATTTTTTTCTTTTGGTATCACTGTTACGGTATAACAACGGTCTCCAAGAGTTGTCTCTGCCCCACCGGGCTTGTACATAATGCCTCCACCTGTTCCAATACCAATATCATCGCCTGCATCTGCAGACTGCACCCCGAGAGCAATATTAAAAACATCATCAAATTGTGCTGCAGCAGCCTGATCACTCTGTGACACTGACACTGCTTCATCCATACTCTTATCGGTAGGGGTAACAGCATCATTTTTCTTACAGGAAGTAAAGGTAATGGCTGCTGAAAGGGCCAATACCGATGTCAAACGAATTGACGTGATAACTGATTTCATAAAGTTTAAGATTTAAAAATGTTATATATTAGGAACGGTCTATTGACTGAATGGGTAAACCGAAGTTTAATCAGGTGGTAAAAATAAAATGCAATGTCACTTATTGATTCACACACACACTTATATTCTGAAGAATTCAGTAACGACAGGAAAGAAACGATTTTACGAGCGCTCGACAACGGAGTCCGAAAATTCTATATGCCTGCAATTGACAGCAATTATTTACCTGCAATGCTGGAGACCAAAGCTTTATTTCCTGAAAATATTTTCCTGATGGCCGGCCTTCACCCCTGCTCCGTAAAAGAAAACTTTCGAGAAGAACTATCCAGGGTTGAATCTTTTATGGATGAAAATAATTTTTCTGGTATTGGGGAATCAGGGTTGGATTTATATTGGGACAAAACTTTTATAAATGAACAAATCAGCAGCCTTCATCAGCACATTGAATGGGCATTAAAATATGACCAACCATTGATTCTGCATACCCGGAATGCGAATAGAGAAACTATAGAAATTGTTTCTCAATATAAGGGAAGCAATTTGCGGGGTATATTCCATTGCTTTAGCGGTACTGAGGAGGAAGCATACCAAATCATTGATCTTGGATTTTATCTTGGTATTGGCGGAGTACTCACTTTCAAGAACAGTGGATTGGGCAAAGCCATTCAGAACATTGAAATGCAACACATCGTTTTGGAAACAGACAGTCCGTACCTGGCACCGGTACCATACAGAGGCAAAAGAAATGAAAGCGGATATCTGACCATCATAGCAAACAAACTTGCCACAATAAAAGGGATTACAGTTGAACAGGTAGCGTCGATAACAACTGCAAATACATTACAGATATTCCGTGAGTAATAATAATAGAATATCCATGAAGAATCAGAGTTGTATCTTGTGAATTCATCAAAAATACTTTCTTAAACGTTAGCATGGCGAAATCAGAAATTCACCAAATCAAGAAACTGGGAGCTTTACCTGCTACAGCTATTTCCGGAAACGACATCACATCCTCCTGCTTTTACGTATCAGCACTCGCAATCGCTTATGCAGGACAGTATGCATTCATCTCGCTACTACTGGTAGCAATGATATTATTTTTCTTTAGAAAAATTTATGGGGAGGCTGTAGGCGCTTTACCATTGAATGGAGGTGCATACAATATTTTGCTAAACACTACAAGCAAGGGAAATGCATCATTGGCGGCCTGCCTCACCATTCTCAGTTATATGGCCACTGCTGTGATCTCTGCCAGCACCGGTATGCATTATCTTCATTCAGTATTTCCTACCTTCTCTGTTTTTGCAGCTACCCTGATCCTGCTGACTCTATTTATGCTTCTGACCATTGCCGGTATTTCAGAATCTGCTAAAGTGGCTATTGTCATATTCATAGCAAACCTTTGTGCGATTCTTTTGCTCTTGCTGAGCGGCATTTATTATATTATTGTCAATGGTATTGATATTGGTGAGGTAAATTTTAGCACACCTACGCATGGCAGCCTGCTCAATGCATTATTTCTTGGATTCAGTATGGGCATGTTGGGTGTGACTGGTTTCGAAACTTCTGCAAACTTTGTTGAGGAACAGAAAGAAGGTGTCTTTAGAAAGACACTAAAGTATATGTGGATACTCGTAACGATCATCAATCCTGCCATCGCAATTCTTGGCGTACTGATTATGCCCATCGGCGAAATAGCCAATTATAAAGATTCATTTCTTTCCTTCCTTGGGCAAAGAACCGGAGGGAACTGGTTGGCATTTTTTATTTCCATCGATGCGGCAATCGTGTTGAGTGGCGCTGTGTTGACAGCGTATATTGGAGTTACCGGTTTGATGAAAAGAATGGTACTTGACAGAATATTTCCACAGGCTCTGCTTAAAGAAAATTCAAGAGGCAGTTCGTACCGAATCATCATAGTTTTTTATCTTTTGTGCCTGTCCATTCTGTTTCTTACCTCCGGAGAAATAGCGCCGTTAGCAGGGGTTTACACCATCTCATTCCTTTCAGTAATGGCATTTTTCGGATTTGGGAATTTGCTTTTGAAAATTAAGCGGTCGCGACTTCCCAGGCCTGAATATGCAGCACCGTCCATTGTGTTGCTGGGTATATTGGGAATCCTTATTGCATTGTATGGAAATGTAAAAGTGCATCCTGAATACCTGGTTGTGTTCTTACAATATTTTATTCCGGCTATGCTGATCATTTATATTTTCCTGAAGCGCAAGGCCGTAATTCATTACCTGTTGATGTATGTAAACCAAATATTTGACAGCATTCAACGACTGAGTGTATTCAGCCGCTTTCATTTACAAAAAGAAATGCGCAAACTCAACAAACAACCCTTTGTATATTTTACCAAAGGCGACAATATAGCTACGCTGAATAAGGTCATTATCTATGTGAAGGAAAATGAGATCACACAAAAACTTAAAATTGTAACAGTGCTCAATGAAGAGCAAGAATTATCTGAAACTTTTGCAAGGGATTTCGAAGCACTGGACAGAGCGTATCCGGATATCCGGATCGAATTCATAACTATTAAGGGGACCTTTGGTCCCGAGATAATAGACAAACTGAGCCACGAATGGAACATCCCTAAAAACTTTATGTTCATTGGATCCCCCGGCGATCACTTCCCGCATGCATTGCAGGACTTGGGTGGGGTGCGTTTGATTATTTAAGTTGACACTTTATAAATCCGAAACATTTTTGAGCCGAAGATCATGAAAATCTCTTCGGCGATCCTTCAGGTTTCTAACACTTCCGCGTGAACGTAATTCATCAAGCAAGGAGAGATCAACATCGCTGACCAAAACCATTTCGGTATTGGGCGCCGCCTCACTCTTAACGCCATTGGCAGGAAATAAATCAGAAGATTCTTCTGTAAAGTAAATATTATCCCATTGCAATTAAGTTGCAAATTCTTTGCTGTCTTCGTCTTCCGGCAAATAATTTTTCAAAACTTTTTTTCCATGAAAATCATTGGCCAGTTGAAATGAAAGTACGGGATCATAGATTTC
>JBDHYH010000150.1:0-7434 GCA_039811325.1 Chitinophagaceae bacterium
TACGAAAAAAATTTCACTATTAAAAATCAATATTCTAACAATATACTTTTGATATTGTAGTTAGTACAATCCGATTTGCGAATAATTATAATATGTTACCATTCGATATTCTCTTTTTTCCATAAGTCATCAAATGGGCTTACTATATTTACCAGCCTCTCTTTACTCACATGCAGGTAACGTTCCGTGGTTTTTATATTGAAATGGCCTAATAAGTCCTTAATGTATTTGATATCCGTCCCCTTTTCTAATAGATGGGTGGCGAAGCTATGTCTCAGGCTGTGTATGCCGACCTCTTTATTAATCCCCGCTGCCCTTTTTGCATTTGAAAATATTTGTTGTATTGTGCGTGTCGGGTAGGCCAGAGATGTCTGTTCAGATTCAAATAGAAAAACCTTCGGACGCGGTTTATATTCCAGGATGTAGTTTCTTAATATATCCAATAGTACGGGGCTTAAGTTCACGTATCGGTCTTTCTTGCCTTTGGCGCGCTCAATAAAAATCTGCATTCTCTTGCTGTCAATATCTGCCAGTTTCAGGTTTGCTATCTCACTTACGCGCAACCCTGCACTGTATGCGGTAAAAAGCATAGCCTTATGCTTCTTATTTGTCAATGCATTAAATAGCCTTCTTATCTCTGTTTCGTTCAAAACTTTGGGCAATATCTGATGCTTCTTCGGCCTCGGTATCTCCCAAAAAAACTTTTCTCGTTTCAACACTTGCTCGTAGTAAAACTTCAGGGCATTGATTCTGCTGTGCAGTGTATTTTCGGAAAGCCGCAATACAGTGTAGCAATAATAGAAATAATCTTTAAGCCTTTGTACATTCAAAGTCTCAGCAGGTACATCCTTTAGGAGGTTCAGGAATTGTATAAATTCATTGCTGTAGGTGCGGATCGTAGATGAACTATATCCTTTCAGGTTGAGCAACTGTCTGTATTCTTGCAGTGCGTTGATATTTTCTGCACAGGTGGCAGGCGTATCCTTAGGGCTTTGCGCGTTTTTCTGTAGAAAACCCGGATTCTGTACGGTAGTGTGTGATATTGACTCCGGCTCCCTGCTTTTTTTTCTGTTGAGCAGAAATACTTTTAATTCACTATTGTCAATGATTGTTTTTCCCCTGAGTATTTTTATAAGCCTCTCGTAATTTTCTTTGTTCATCGATACATACCAGCACGTATGTGTGCGGCTCCATTTAGCACCGGCTTTGTGCTGTACCAGCGATTGCAGTTCATGGTTTTTTGGAAAAAAGATGCCAATGCAATTTTGGTTGCGATGGTGCAATGGTTTTAGTGAAATCAGTTCCATGGTGTGAATTTACTGATGATCAGTTAGAATGGCAATTCAGAATATTGACTCTCTGTAAGCAATACGTAAGAAGCAATGTGCAATGGAGGATCGCCCCCGAGCTTGTCTGACTCAGGCCGAAGCACCTGAGTCAGATGAAGCACAGCTTTTCAGACTCAGACCGAAGCACCTGAGTCAGACGAAGCACAGCTTGCCTTACTCAGACCGAAGCGTCTGAGTCAGACGAAGCGAAGCTTTTCTGACTCAGACCGAAGCGTCTGAGCCGAAGGGAACCTGGCTGGCAATGCATAATTTTTTTGTTTCATAAAATTGCCTTTCGCAATAGTGAATTTCTGTAATACCGATTGTACATTCGTAATAGTCCAATTTCATTGTCCTAAACGACTGTATCATCGGCATTATACCAGAAAGTTTTGGACTGTTTCATAATTCTAAATGGTATAAGTTCCTGTTGCATTGCCGCCTGCCCTGATGACTGTTACGGACTGACTGAATGAAGATGAATTATCACTCTGGCCTTAGCCCCTCTGAATCGCAGACTCAAATCATTTCAGACGGGGAATTAAACATAAACGTTTGGTCTGGATCATAATTTCAATCCATACAATTTGAATTCAATACCGCTGTCATTTGAGTTTACTCATCACTTCATCTTTGCGCCTGCGCGACACCTCTATCACAGTATTATCTTTCAGCACGATATATCCATTATGATCCAGGTAGGATATGAAATGTTTATTGACGAGGTGCGATTTGTGTGTGCGGATGAAATGATAGGGCGTCAGCAAATCTTCATATTCGCCAAGATTTTTTGAAATGATGAATTGCTGATTACTTGTTGTGTGGATTTTTGTATAGTTGCTCAGTGCTTCGCAATGAATGATCTCATGGGGCATCACAAAATGTACTCCTCCTTTGACGGGCAATGCAAGGCGCAATCCTGTTTGGTCTGCTTCCTGCAGGTTGTACATGATATTCCGAAGCTGTTCCTGCTGCTGGTCAAAATCACTTTTTTCACGGATGAAACGCTTTACCACCTTTATTAATTCTTCTACATCTATGGGTTTCAGAATGTAGTCAAAGGCGCTGAACCGGATGGCTTTTATCGCATACTCATTAAATGCTGTTGTGAAGATGACCTTGAATTTCTTGTCAGGGATTTTGTTCAGCAGATCAAACCCTGAAAGGTGTGGCATGCGGATGTCAAGGAAAACAAGATCGGGCACTGCTTCATGTATGATACTTGCTGCGAGCCGCGCATCGTTGCAGGTAGTTACAGATGCAATTTCGGGAATAAATTTTTCGATCATGATCCTCAGCGAGTCTGTTGCTCTTTCTTCATCGTCTATCAATAATGCTTTTATCATTGAAAAGTTTTTAGGATGGAAACCTGATTATCACTCTTGTCCCTGTTGGGTTTCCTGATTCATCTTTTTTATCTATGATCGTGAGGTGGCTTTTGATTTGTGTAAACTCATCAAATATTTTCAATCGGTCGTTTGCCAATCCTATGGCCTTTCCCGTGTGAAGGCCTTCTACCACGGATCCTGATTTGATGTGTTGAGATGCCAGCCTCCCAATGCCATTATCATCAACAGTGCAAACTATGAGATCACCTTCGTCAATGAATTCAATGGATAATTTGCGAAGCCCCTCTTTGTGCATAAGGCCGTGCCAGATTGCATTTTCTACGAAGGGTTGTATGAGCAATGTGGGCACGAGTGTCTCTTCCCGGTCGATGGACGGACCACATTCGATGGTGTACTCAAACGTTTCTTTGAATCGCTGAGACTCCAATTCAACATATAATTGTAGCATCTCTAACTCCTTTGATAATGATATTTTCTCTTTATCACTCTGGATGAGTACCATTCTCAATAGGCGCGAAAATTTTGAAAGGCTTCTTGTTGCTACAGTTTCATCCCCTGCCAGAATCATTTGCTGAATTGAGTTTAACGAATTGAAGAGGAAGTGCGGATTCATCTGAAGACGCATACTCTGCAGTCTTGCGATAGTAGCTTTTTGTTTATTTTCCACCACCTCTATTTCTGCTTTTCTTTTTTCAGCAATTGTTTTGATGATGGTGATTTTATCGGCACAAAGAGATGCGATAGTGGTGAGGATCTGAAAATGGCGGGAAGTATAAAAGTCCTTTTGTGAGTTTTCACTGTCGATAACGCCAAGCAGGTTTCCTTCTGCTAAAATCGGAACTGCTATTTCTGAATTTCTTGGTATATCATCCACGATGTAGCGTGGGTCGCGGCTGATGTCATTTACAATTTCACCTTTTTTGTTATGCGCCACAGTTCCCACAATCCCACTACCCACAGGTATTTCAATCGGGTTGATGATGATTCCCTGGTCTGTCTTAGGCCCCCAGGCAGCCTTTTGAACGAGGATATTTCTGGAAGCATCATTCAGATAGATGACACAATCCTCAAATTCAAGTTGTGAAATACAATTTCTCACAATATCCCACACTAAATCATCAACTGTTTGTTGCTCAGAAATAGAAATGGCAAAATAGTTAATTATTTTTTCTGTCTCCAATCTGTATTGCAGATTGTCTGCAATGGCTTGCTGTACTCTTAACCTGGAATCTGCAATTCTTTGAAAATGTTGCTTCCATCTGATACTAATTAATAACAATAGTGCTGCTGCAGCAATGGCCAAAACTGCAATGAACCATCCACTGTCCCAAATGCGGGGTTTTATTGTGAAGGAGTACTGAATACTTTTGCTCCACCGGTGCGGTGATACCTGTGCCCGTACTTCAAATGTGTATTGGCCAGGTGGCAAGTTTTCAAACTTCGCTGATTGCGATTTACCTGCCAATGACCAAAGCGTATCCGATCCCAACAGCCGGTAGCTGTACCTTACAGTTTTGGGGTTTGAAAAACTGATGCCTCTGAACTGGAAGGTTATGTTCTTTGTATTTGATGGTAAAGTAGGATTGGTTCGCAAACTCAGGGTATCAATAATTTTGGTATTGCTGGAAATTATAATCCTGGAAAGATTGAGTTGAGGAACGATCTCTGAAGAATTGTCTTCGGGAGAAAAATTTAATATTCCTGAAGTAGATGCCAACCAGATTTTTCCATCATCTGCCTGTAACATAGATATCCTGTTAAAAGGCAAATTATTTGATGCCTGTTTTTTTTCATATTGAGATACAAAGTAATCTCCCTCATACATTTTCTGGATTTTAAAAACTGAATGGTAGTCTGCCGCCCATGCATCCCCGTAAGAATCAACCAGGAGTTGTAAAATAATTTTCGATGGCAATCCATTTTGAGCAGTCAGTTTATGCATGAGCCTGATGGCTCCATTATCAAGGCGGCAAATCAATATTCCATCTCCGATAGTACTGATCCATATATTCATGAGAGCATCTGTCTTCATGTCAGTGATGTTATGCATCTGATGTTGCGCACCTTTTATTTCAACAGGCATCAGGCTGTCATTGATTAATTCAAACAGCCCTCTGTTGCTTCCAAACAAAAGTTGCCCATTATGGGTTTTAATGCCGGATTTGATGACTACATAATCAGAACTTCCGGTCTTAAATGAGAAATTCCTGAAAAATATTTTACCATTTTTCGCTTGTGTAATTTTTGTAACGCCTCTGTCTCCTCCTGTTATCAGCTCATTGCCGGCATTTTTCAGAAAGAAGAAATTGCTATTATCACGGAGCCCTTCCTGAATGGTAAATCTCTTGATTTTGTCATCAGATACAAATGCAAGCCCTTCGTGGGAACTTGAGACCCAGATACCTCCATTTTCTGCCTGGTGGAATCCGGTAATCTCTGCATGGGGAAATATTTTTTTCCATTGCCTTAACGTACTGTCTTGCCTGGTCTTGATATAACTCTTCCCATGATTGGAACCGAAGAGCATATCCTTACCGGGTAATTGGAATATGGAATAAAAGTCCGTGGATGATATTTCGTTGTGTATTGACACACTGTTGAAAAAGTTCCTGGCAGCATAATTCAATTGTCCCTCTGAACCAACCCAAAAATTTTGCTCACTGTCCTTCAGCAGGCACGTACCCCAAACATTAGCGAATTCCGGTAGTTCCAGAATTCTTCTTGATTTCAAAGACACCGGATCTGTCTCAAAAATACCGGCACTGGTCAATTCATAAAATTGGCCTTCCTTTTCCTGCATACTTACTGTGAAATATGGATCAACTGATGGTGGCCTTCGAAGAGTGCCATTTTCTACTACCTCAACGCCCCCGCTAAGACTGCAGATAAATATAGTGTCCTTATTCTTTGCCCAAATTCCATTTAGTAAATCTAACCTTCCGGTACTCTTCCAAACCGGGATTATTCTTTTTTGCCGGTATTGATATACTGCATCACCATCACCGAAAACGATGGAATTGTCTGCTGCAATACTGATGAATTTTACCTTATTGACATTTGGGAAGCGCAATCTCCATGCCTGTAGCTGAAAGGCATTAAGGTTTGTGTGGAATGATTTTGAAATTGAATTGAGCTCTGTGGCGGGAACATAGTAGGGGCCATCACTATTTCCAATCCAAAGCCCGCCTGCCTTGTCAAAGTGAAGCGCATAAACAGGTCGGGTTAAATCACCTGTTCCAATATAATGAAGATTCTCATCCTTCCATAAAAACAGTCCTTGTTCTGTTCCGATCCAAACCGTTCCCTTCAAAGACTCAGCAATTGAATAGACTTTACCCACCTGGTGATCTCCCGCAAAGAGAAAGTCTTCAAATTGATTACCATCATACCTGGTAATACCTGCACGATGGCCAATCCATAAATAATTTTGATGATCCTGGAACAGCGCAGAAATTTCAGAAGATACCGGGCCATTCTCAGCAGTAAAAGTTGAAAATGTATAATCGTTCTGGGCCGCACAATACTGTTGGCTCGTGAGCCATGCACATATTGTAATAATAAATTTTAATAGCCTCATAACAACTTAAACAGTAATAATGGAAATGCTCTATTGGTACCGGCTATATCTATCTTATATGGCCGGATCCTCTTTTTTTCTGAATCAACGGAATATATCGCTAACTAAAATTAGGAATTAAGGTTTATTCTGATTCAAATTGTTATCCTGCGGCTTACTTCAATAATCTAACGGCACATAACACCTGAAATCTGTTAGTGGTAACCTTAAATTTTCATGGCTTAGAAATGCCTCTGACAGGCTGCAAAACCGAATCCGGCTACCATTAGTTCATTAATAGCATCCATTCCCTCATTCCCGGAAATTCAGGAAATAATAAATTCTAACTTGGTGAAGAGTTTATGACGACCGAATCAATAAGTCAGATATGAATGCATGATTCAGGTAATTAAGTCAGGATATGAAATAGCCACCGGAAAATAGAAAGGGAATTATTCTATTAACTCAAAAATGATGATGCTATGAAAGTAAAAGTTCTACACCAATTATTTTTTGCTGTTATCCTTTTCTTCAGTGTATCCAATTCTTTGGCAGTACCGGTTGTAACATTGTCTTCTTCCCATGTATCGAATGCGAGCATCAACCAGGGGTCTCAAAACGTTATAGTTTATGCTGTTAAAATGGATGTAGCTACAGAACCCGTTTCTGTGAACAAAATTAATTTCACGATGACCGGCACACACGATGCCGATGATCTTCAATCAGTGTATGTCTATTACAATACAACACCCACGCTTACCGGAGCTACCTTTTTGAGCAACAGTGGCGCTGCTTTCGCGAGCGGTCATGCCTATTCGATCAATATGATCAAATCAATGGCTGCGGGCTCGTCAGGGTATTTTATAATTACAGTTTTTGTGGAACAAACTGCAACAGACAATAACACTGTGAAGATAGATGCAGATGTAAACCCGGTTACATTTGGATATGCCACTGCACCAAACGTTACGAATAACCAATCAGGAGGCGGCGGTACACTCACCCTTCAGGCTGCTGATATCACTTATACATCCTCCCACATTTCCAATGCTGATATCAACCAGGGTTCACAAAATGTAATTTTGTATGCTGTGAAGATGGATGTAGCTACAGAACCCGTTTCTGTGAACAAAATTAATTTCACGATGACCGGCACACACGATGCCGATGATCTTCAATCAGTGTATGTCTATTACAATAC
>JBDHYH010000151.1:0-7167 GCA_039811325.1 Chitinophagaceae bacterium
GCAGGCACTAACACTATAGTACCAGGTGCTTTCATGTCAGGCAATTTTGAGATCAGTTATGGATTGGGCACATTGACTATTTTGCCTGCACCGCTTTTGGTAAGGACAGACACTTCTTCTATCACTTATGGCACACCGGTTCCGTCATTTTCTTCAAGTATTAGCGGATATCAATATGATGACAACAAAGATTCGGTATTCGCAGATGGTGATTTGAACTACACCTTGCAGAAGACAGATGGCACTACGGCATCACCCACGAATATTCCTGCAGGTGTTTACAATGTTATCGCATCCGGCACAGTAATCCAACCATCAAATTATGACATACAGTTCATAAATGGTTTGCTAACTGCAAACAAAAATATTTTGAAAGTAAATGTAGCAGATACCTCAAGAGTTTATGGTGATGCGAATCCTGCATTCAGAATCATTTATGACGGATTCGTAAATGGTGAAGGACCTGGTGATATAACTCCGCCTGTTGCCACTTCTGAAGCAGACATTACCACTCATGTGGGCCAATATTCCATAAACCTGTCGGGTGGTTCAGCGAGCAATTACGAATTACAATCCATCAATGGAACCTTGTCAATCACACCTGCAACACTTACAGTAAAAGCAGATGACAAAACAATTTATTACTGGGAGGACTGTCCTGAGTTCACATCTACGATTACTGGATTCAGAAACGGAGATGAAAAAAATATCCTAAGTGGCCCTGACTATTCCCTGTGTCCGGAATTCCGCAGATGGTGCGTATGGAATTACACCATCATTCCTTCGAATTTGGTGCTGTCGAATACAAGTGACTACAATATCCAATACATACCAGGCACTTTGTGCGTAAGAAGCTGGTACCACCACTATGGCAACGATGACGATGATTTCGGAAGAGCCACATCTACTGGTATCTCCCATGAACTGATTGATGGTACTTCTTCCGGACACGAATTGGAATCCATGGTTACCAGCAACAGTTTGACAGAGAATAAAAAGACAATTTCTTATCAAAATCAAATTAATAGCAATATAACGATGAGCGCAGATGAACCATCGATAAAAGGCTTGGTGGGTGTCTATGCATCACTTTATCCAAATCCAACGTTTGGCAATGTGATCATTCAAATAGGTAATGGAAGTATTAAGCCCGGCGGGATTTTGATTACAGATATTGCAGGCAGAAAATATTCTGATGTCCGCATCAGTGAAATAAATTCAAATATGGTAAGATTAGATTTGTCTGGTCTTTCGAGGGGTATCTATTTTATCAGCGTAATATCGAATGAACATCTCAAGGTATTCAAGGTGGTCAAGCTCTAAACATTGTTAATATAAAAAGGAAGCAACTCTGAATGTTCTTCCTTTTTTTTTACTTTCATACCTCGAAAAACACCTTACCGGGAGTTAATGATTATAAAAATTGATTCATGAAAGAAAGGGGTTTTTTATTCTTATTTACCATTTTATCAATAGCTTGTTTTGGTCAAAATCCAGAGATAGACAGTATAAAAAGAGTATTGTCCGGTGCGCAAAATAGCCAATTGAAAGTAGG
Source organism: Chitinophagaceae bacterium (assembly GCA_039811325.1). GTDB lineage: Bacteria > Bacteroidota > Bacteroidia > Chitinophagales > Chitinophagaceae > Ginsengibacter. The sequence continues at coordinate 1,556 of JBDHYH010000151.1, forward strand.
CACACTGCTGTCGCTCAGTAAAGAATATTTTAGTATTTCACCGGATGAGTCAATATCCTATGCGAAATCTGCCCTGGATCTCGCAAAAAAAATCAATGATCAAAAAGGAGTGGCATACGCCTATAAAAATATTGGTATAGCCTATTACATGCAGGCACAATACCTTGAATCACTGGAAAATTATGATAGAGCTTTGGCAGTCTTTGATTCGCTTGATGATAAGGTGGGCATAGCCAATATCCTGAGCAACCAGGCATCAATCTACTTCAACCAGGCTGATGAAGAAAAAGCGCTCGAACTCAATTTAAAGTCGCTCCAAATAGCAGAACAAATAGGTGATACATTAAGAATACTGACAGCATTGCAAAATATTGGTGCAATTTATTACAACAAGCCATCTACGATAAATAAGGCATTGGAGTATTACCTCAGAGCATTGCCAATGAGTGAATCCATTAAGAATAATGATGCCATCGGAACAATTTCTGTTAATCTCGGAGAAATATATCTTGCATTTGGGAAGGCCGATTCTGCTCTTACTTACTTCAATGAATCTTTGGAGGCATTTAAAGGGTCTGAAAATCTACCTTATTCACTAAATGACATTGGGAAACTATACCAGGTTAAAAAGGATTTTAATAAAGCTATCGATTATCACCAACAGGCATTGGAGATTTCTCAAAAGTTGGACGCCAAAGTTGATATGGCCCAATCTCTGCTCGGCTTAGGTGATTCTTATAATGGTAGTGGCGATGCAAAAAAAGCAATATCGTATTATGAAAAAGCTGAAGCAATTTCAAAAAATATCAGTAGCGCCAATTATGAACTGGAGAGAGCTTATCATGGCCTGGCTATAGCCTTCAGCGAGAATTCGGATTTCAGAAGCGCATTCAAATACCAATCCCTTTTTACTGATATCAGGGATTCATTGTACAACCTCGATATTGCAAAAAAACTATCCAACCTTCAATTTACATTTGACATTCAGAAGAAACAAAACCAAATAGATCTCCTCCAAAAGGATCAGGTATTACAGGAACTGGATCTTAACAGGCAACGCTGGATCAAGAATGGATTGCTGATCGTATTGGTATTGATCACCTATATCGCTATTATATTATACAGGAATTACAAGAACAAGATTAAGACCAATAAAATATTAGACAGCCAGAAGGCACAAATAGAAAGTTTATTATTAAATATTCTTCCTGCTGAGGTAGCGGAAGAATTACAATCAAAAGGGAATGCAACTCCGAGGTATTATGAAAGAGTATCCATACTCTTCACAGATTTCAAGGGGTTTACCCGGCTGGCTGAAACACTGTCACCGCAAGAAGTGGTGAGTGAATTAGACGCATATTTCATGGCATTTGACGATATCGTTGAGAAATACGATTTGGAAAAAATAAAAACGATCGGGGATTCTTATATGTGCGCGGGTGGAATTCCTACGGAAAATGATGCACATATTATAAATATCATCCGGGCCAGTCTCGAAATGCAGCAAATCATTGCACAGCGCAATACAGCAAGATCAGGAAAGAATCTTCCGGATTGGAATATCCGGATCGGGATCAATACAGGCCCTGTTGTAGCCGGTGTCGTTGGAAAAAAGAAATATGCTTATGACATCTGGGGATCAGCAGTCAATATTGCAAGCAGAATGGAAAGTAATGGAGAACCGGGAAGGGTGAATATTTCTGCCGCTACTTATGAATTGATCAAAGACAAATATGCCTGTACCTACAGAGGTAAAATATTTGCAAAAAATGTAGGAGAGGTCGATATGTACTTTGTCGATGAAGAACTCTATTAGGCGAAGAAAATCCTATTACAATAATACAGATCGTGTTCAGTCTTTGAATCGCACAGCGCTAATGGTATGATCGGTAAAAAGCAGAATTCAGAAATTAAACTTCTCTGCTTTCGTTGCAAATATAAGGACCCCCAAAATGTAACAATTGTTATCAAATACTCACCATTTCGTGTCTCCAATATCCGGAACAACCAATTGTATGAATAACCCACAAGCATAACTCAAACCAACTGAACTAAAATAGAAAGGTATTGGATTATTGTAAAGTCGTAATCCTTTTTATCTGAAAAAAGGATCCCGTCATTGGTCCATTTTTTAAATAATCCTGCAGGTACAATTGATTAAAAAACTAATAAAAAAGACCGACAATGATGCCCGCTCTTTCACTTCCCCCTGCTGGATCCCGGACAGCCGGGGCGCCCCTCTGATTAATCCGCCGAGGCGGACTCTAACCTCCCGGTAACTATCGGGATGTGCTAAGGAGCAGTATGATTCAACCTGCAGTTCAAAATATTTTCGATATCTCCGGATATTACAAGTTGATTAAAATACATGCAAAAAAAAGCTGACACTTTTGTCAGCCTTTCAGCTCCCCCTGCTGGACTTGAACCAGCGACCCTCTGATTAATCCGCCGCGGCGGACTCTAACCAACTGAGCCGCAGAGCCTTTATTGATGAAACCTGAATCAAAATGCAGATCAAAATATTTCCGATTTTTCAGAAAATTATAGGTTGATAAAATGGTGCAAAAAAATAGGCTAACATTCCTGTCAGCCCTTTCAGCTCCCCCTGCTGGACTTGAACCAGCGACCCTCTGATTAACAGTCAGATGCTCTAACCAACTGAGCTAAGGAGGAATGTCTTATATTTCTCAATTGAGGGCTGCAAAAATAGCCTTTTTTGTATTTTGGCAAAATTTCATTCAAAGAATTTTGAAAGCCTTTATTTTCCGCCCTTTTCAATCACTTCTGCCAATTCCTTATCCCAATACCCGGTCTTACCATACTCCACTACCCGCCCGAGTTCTTTTCCATCTTTCATTACAATAATAGTTGGTACATTATGCACACCCATGGCTTCTGCCAGTGGGGTTGTCATCTTTTTGTAACGGTCCACTGCGAATAAGGCAATTCGATCTTCAGGAAATCCGGCAGCTTCCTGAATTCTGAAAAATTTTGGGAGCACAAAATGAGTGTCTTCACACCACGTGCCACCAAAGATGATGAGGTAAATATCATCCTTGTGCTCTTTGAGTGCTTGTACTGCCTCAGCATTAGGTTCAGTATAAATGCTTTGGCTTTCTTTGTACCATGAATTGAATTCCGGCTCTTTGATCAGGTCACTCTTGTGTATGGCGCCGACCATCATCTTTTGTTGCGTTACGGTATCTGTTTGCATTTCGTAGGTTGTTTGTGCAAAGGTAAGTAGTCCGGAGGTGACCATCAGGGCGGTAAAGAAAATGGATTTCATTTTTACAGATTATTCTTGATTTGAAGTAAGAAAGTTTTAATTTTTTCCAGGGAGGAGATTATATCAAATTTTTCCATAGCCGATTCCGGATTTTTCAAAAAATCTTTTGCAGCCGGAATGGTAAATTTCCGGATACGGATCAGATCGTAGATCAGTTGTAATGTTTTCACATCTTCCGGCCTGAAAAAGCGATCACCCTTTGTATTTTTTTTGGGTTTCAACACACTGAATTCATTTTCCCAATACCTGATCATGGAGACTTTTTCATCAAACATTTTGGCTACAACTCCAATGGAATAATATCTTTTCTGAAATAAAATTTCATCCGGAGGTATTGATAGCTCCGGCTTAATTTTCTCCTTCAGGCTACGCCTGCCACCGCCGGTTTTCTTTTTAAGCAGGTTCGCACCTGCCTCCCCTTGAGTTTCTGATTGAGGCTCATCAAATTCCATGTGTGTTTGTACCACTTTCATCAGTCCAGGCTTTTTGCGCTTCCGGTAGAAGCAATTTTCAAAATACGGTCATACTGTTCGGGCGTAAGATCGTTATAAAAAAAATATACCGGGTTCATTTCTCGTCCATTCAGGTGCACTTCATAATGACAGTGCGGCCCTGTACTCTTCCCTGTGCTGCCTACATACCCGATCACTTCGCCACGCTTTACCCTTTCTCCATTCCTCACCCTAATCCGACTCATGTGTCCGAACAGTGTTTGATACCCGTAACCATGATTGATCACTACATGATTCCCATAACCACCAATATCAAAGTCTGCCACAGATACCACACCATCTCCGGTGGCATAGATGGGAGTCCCTTTCGGGGCTGTAAAGTCAAGCCCCTTATGCATTTTAGGTGTACCATATACCGGGTCTATTCGCATACCGAACCCTGATGCGAGGCGATCAAGGTCTTTATTGCTTACCGGCTGAATGGCAGGCAATGCTGCCAACTTCTGAGACTGGTTTTTAATAAGACCTTCTATCTCATTGTAACTCGCCTGCTGATATTTCATTCTTGCATCAATATTGTTCAGCGTTTGTGCGATACTGTTACCCAATGGCTCATTGTTGGCAAGTGAAACCAGTGAATCATGTTTTTTTTCAGATATCTCTTTTATGCGAATGCTGTCGGGAACCGGGGTAGCCTGAAAGATACTTCGATACACTTCATTATCCCTTTTCTCCAGCTGATGCATTTCGGACTTCATGCGTTCGGTAGCCCCAGAGAGCTGATCATAATTCTCTTTCAACTGCTGGTACTGCATTGCCGCCAGTTTTGTCTCGGGAGATGGAAAGAAACGGGATGTGATAAAAAGGATTCCCAACGCAGTTAGTACCGTACTGAGCACAAAAGCGAGAATACGGAGCACTTTAATACGCAGTGGAGTTACCAGCTTTTCGAACCGGAGTGTCCGTGTGTTATAATAAAATTTTATTTTTTTCATATCACCTGGGAAGCCACCTGTGTAGCACGTTGATTGATTACCTTTGCGCCTTTAAAAACAAAGATAAATACCGCTTTTTCAAAAGCGTCCTAAAATTAGTCAAACAATTATATGAAAAGCAGTGGCGAGATCAGGCAAGTCTTTTTTGATTTTTTCAGAGATAAAGGACACACCATTGTACCATCAGCACCCATTGTGGTAAAGAATGACCCTACATTGTTGTTTACCAATGCCGGGATGAACCAGTTCAAAGATTTTTTTCTTGGGAACAAAATTCCTTCCAATGCAAGAATAGCTGATACGCAAAAATGCCTTCGTGTAAGCGGTAAACACAATGATCTCGAAGAGGTAGGTGTGGATCACTATCATCATACCATGTTTGAGATGCTTGGTAACTGGAGTTTTGGAAATGCTGTCTCAGAAACGAAACCTTATTTTAAAGAAGAGGCTATTGCATACAGTTGGGAACTGCTGACTAAACAATACGGCATTGCACCGGGAGATTTATATGTTACCGTTTTTGAAGGTGATGATTCCGAAAGGTTGCCTGCGGATAGCGACTCTTTCAATTTTTGGAAGCAATGGATTTCGGAAGATCATATCTTATATGGTAATAAGAAAGATAATTTTTGGGAAATGGGTGATACCGGCCCTTGCGGACCTTGTACAGAAATTCATTTCGATGCGAGGAGTGATGAAGAAAAAATTAAAGTTGCCGGTAGTGATTTAGTGAATAAAGATCATCCGGAAGTAATTGAAATATGGAATAATGTATTCATCCAGTTCAATCGTAAATCAGATGGTACACTTGATCCATTACCGGCAAAACACGTAGATACCGGAATGGGTTTCGAGAGACTTGTACGTGTGCTTCAAAAA
>JBDHYH010000152.1:0-6750 GCA_039811325.1 Chitinophagaceae bacterium
ATTCCCATGAATGTCATGCGTGTCGGCGTACCCATCTGCCTCATCAATCAAATTCATCCATCTATGGTTGGTAAACGTAATGAAGAAAGTTCCAAATGTAAAAGAGTTTCGTTCTTCTGACAGGCATGTTATAAAGTTAGTCTATTGTATTTCTTTGCAGTTCGTCAAAGGCAGCAACCCCTATGGGGGAGCCGCTGCGGGGAAGAAATCCCTCCTGGCGGAGATATGCAGCATTGGAATTGTGCGCAAGCGTATCTGTGCTGTTGAATTATTTCGTCAAGGTTGGCAAATCAATTATTTCCAAAAGGCCCTGGCCACTAAAATAATCTATCACGCTACTTTATGCATTCACGGCACAGATACGCCAACGCACGGAAGCCAGGCCTGCATATCTGCCCCAGTGGGGAGTAGTTTAGGAGGAAATAGTCCACAATTCCAAATAATTTCCATTATTTTGCTGCCTTTAAACCCATTATACATGAAAGCCAAATTAACTATTGTTGTTTTATTAGCTCTTTTTAACATCGATGCGTATTCGCAGATTGCAATCACTTCAGTCAGCACAACTTCATCCCCTGCGCCATCAAGTTTTACCTATACTAATGGAGGAACCACGTACAACTGGGGCCTTGCTCCAAATAACAACCGTGCCTTATTAGACAGATTTGTGGCAGGTGGAGACAGCTACACGTATGCATCCATGCTGGTAGGTACGGTAAAATTGAGAAGAGTGAACAATGCCAAGATCACTGGCAACTTTACCCTGGTATGGTCGGAATCAGTATCCACAGCCTCTGTTCACAACTTGTTTTCAGAATACCAGAACGACATGGAACCATTTTTTAATAACCGTGTTTACAACCGCGGTACCGATAATGTGTTTGATAATACTTCCACCAATTGCAATAACATAGAAAGGCTGGACTGGATCTATTCCACAGGTTACGCTACTGCCTACCCGGATAAAGTAGGATTTGCAGTTTTTGAACGTGGGGATATGGGTGCGCATGATGCTTTCTGCATTGCAGCCATTACATCATTAGATGGGTTGGGCAACCCGGCTACTTACAGTAATATCGTTCGTGTAACAGCTACCAATTATGGTGATCCGGGACCTAACGTTACTTACAGGATACTGAAAGCACAAAACCCCAGCAACCTTTTGGATGCGGCAAACGGTACCCAGAACCGTGGCGGCGTTTTGATTTCACTTCAAAATCTCGGTATTGCTGCCAGTCAAACAATTTATGGCTACTCCTTATTTGCTAACGATCTCCCTGTATCCGCTACGCCCGCGAACCTGGTAGATTATACCAATTCGACTTACTTCCCCACAAACACAGGAGCAAGCGGAGGCCTTGACATTTTGGCAATCACAGGAATTTCAGAAGAACTATCCATCGCCCCTACGCATTTCATAAGTTTCACTGCAGTTGAAAATCAAAACAAAGTTTTATTGAACTGGAAAGTGGAAAATGAAACATCTGTTGACAGGTATGAAGTGGAAAGGAGTACAGATGGTCTGCATTTCTCCACCATCGGTCAACAAAACAACACCGGCAATTCAACCGGTTCTAACACCTATACCTATTCGGATATTGCGATAACTGCTTCCTCTCCCGTATTGTATTACAGAATCAAACAGATTGACCGCGATGGCAGTTCTCTTTATTCAAAAACATTGTCCATAAGAAGAAACCATATCTCATCAGGGATTGTTTTGTATCCGAATCCTGTTTATGACAATCTCAACATCAATGTGCAAAGTGATAATACAGCATCGGTACATGTTACTATTTGGAACATCTCTCAAAGAAAAGTGATCTCGCAATTTTCCAACTTGTCAAACGGAATGAATTCCATTTCGATCAACGGACTTGAAAAATTGCCGTCAGGCATTTACCAGTTGCATATCACATGGCCAGACGGAAAATTAATCACACGCCCGTTTCTAAAACAATAAGGAAAAGGTTTTTATTAAAGCACCTTATTGTCCGGCAATTACGGAAAGTTACTTTGATGCATTCATTTCATCCTGGCGCAGATATGCAGCATTGGAATTGTGCGCAAGCGTATCTGTGCCATTAGGTCATTTCGCCAAGGTTGGCAAATCGATTATTTCCAAAACTCCCTTGCCACCATAATAATCTATATCACTACTATATTTCCAATCTTTCTTCCCCGAAGCGTCTCCGGTAATTGACCTGCGATTAATGCTGTGATTAATTCCATTCATTTCGTATCCGGTTTATCTCGCCTAACTCACCCATACGGGGTAACCGGATAAATTCCGTCTTCTCTGGCCATACAGAATTTAGCAGAGCAATGACGATATTCATTTGGGTCGTTGCACAAGTTCCAATTTCACCTACAGGCATTCCCATGAATGTCATGCATGTCGGCGTACCCATCTGCCTCATCAATCAAATTCATCCATCTAAGGTTGGTAAACGTGATGAAGAAAGTTCCAAATGTATAGGGTATCGTTCTTTTGACAGGCATGCCTTAAAGTTAGTCTATTGCATTCATTTGCAGTACATCAAACGCAGTGTTTTCTTTGGGGGAGACGCTGCGGGGAAGGTACGTCTTCCCTTTTGGGGGAAGATACTACGTGGAAGAAAAGATTATTCATTGCACAGAAACGCTTTCTCGCAAGCCTTAACTGCATTTCTGTGCCAGTGGGAAAGTGAGGAGGTCATGGAATTCTACTCTAAATAGCCCCCTATTGTTTAAGGACGTATGGCATCACCCAGTTTAAGCTATCAGGAAATGGAAGATTAAACTTTTCAAAGTCTTTGGGAGTTATTAATACTTCAAGCATATCTTTTCCCGGAAGGTACATGGCAGGAAAGGTTTTGCTAATAAAGTCAATACTACCTTTCCGTATAGAAGAAGGGCTAGGAAGCTTTTTTTCTTCTCCATTATAATTGATCACACATTCAAATCCGCCACTGACTTTACCACCAAAGTTCACCATTACGATTTTAGCATTCACGATCACGCCGTGTTCTTTCAAATCATTTTGTTGATAGTACCTTAAGAAGATTAAAAAAATGAATAAGAATCCAAATATAACAATTGCGATAAGTGATTTCTTGTCCATGGTAATATTAGTTTATTTCTTCCACTGAAGTATACGGTACTGGATGCAGCGATTAATACTGCGATTAATTCCATTCATCTCGTAATAGTTTTATTTCACTTATCTCACCCACATTTCAAAACGCAGGCCCTTTGGGGAACACTGCGTGGAAGAAAAAATATGAAGCGAAGTGAAATAGCGATCTGTAATTATGGAAATGCCGGCAGGTACTATCAGAATTATTTTGCCGCGGTTTTGGCATATTCCATCGTTTCTCTCTCTTTAAGATAAGCAGCCATATCAGGAACAAACTTCCGCTCATGCAGGAGGAATCCATTCCCTTTTTCACAAAAATGTACTTGTATATTCTCAACACTGATAGGATTGCCATCAGGAATGTCTGCTATATTATTATGACGGATATCGTGCCCATCAATGATCATCACCAGCCCACTGCCTACCGCCTCCATGATATTGCCTTCCCGGATCAGCATACCGGTATCTTCACCCAAGCCAATGCCCACCGCAGATGGATTGCTTACCACTGCCTGCGCCAGTCTTCCAAACCTGCCTCTCTTTTCAAAATGACTGTCGAAGATCACGTCTTTCATAAAGGCAAGTCCTGTGGTGAGTTTTACTTCTCCTTTCAGATGCGCTGTAGATGCGCTGCCCTCGTAGATCATGGTATTGCTCATGGCCATTGCACCGGCTGATGTACCGCCAATAAGAAAGTCACTTTCTTTCAAATACCGATCCTGTAAGATGGAAAGAAATTGCGTACCGCCGAATGTGGATGACAGCCTCAGTTGATTACCTCCACTGAACATCACCGCATCGCATTTGCGGATACAGTCAATGTACTCCTGCTTCATCGCGTCTGCCCGGTTACGAATAGGCAATAGCGTTATGTTGGTACATCCGATTTTACCAAAGGCATTCAGGTAATTGTCTCCTACTTCCAATGGCATCATAGATGCTGTTGTGATCACAGCTATATTTTTTGAAGCGCCACCGGCCTCCTCCACGAGACGGCGCAATATGCCAAGTTCAAAAAAATTGAGATTATTTCTGACGACCTTCCCTTTTTCCAGATCTACTCCTTTATCTTCTGCACCCCCGATAGCAAATAGTTTTCCCTGCGGTATTTCCATTGTTTTCAATTTGTTTCAAAATCCGAAACCCTGTGCTACAATTAATGTTTCTCAAAGGTAACGGAATCTGTCATAAACAATTGTGCTGCCTGCGGTGATTATTTTTTGAACAGAAAATATTCTTTGCTTATCTTTTGTACCTGAAATATTTCTCCATCAAATCTATTGCATGAAAATCGTCAACATTCGTGTGCTGCGTGGCCCCAATTACTGGAGCATTCGTCGTCCCAAATTAATCCAGATGACTCTGGACCTTGAAGAACTGGAAGAACTTCCTACTAACAAGATCGAAGGATTCAGGCAAAAGCTGGAAGGCATTCTTCCAGGACTGTACGAACACCGGTGCAGTGAAGGTGTGCCGGGAGGATTTCTGAATCGGGTAGATGAAGGCACGTGGATGGGTCATGTCATCGAGCATGTGGCGCTGGAGTTACAAACACTTGCAGGAATGGACATGGGCTTCGGACGTACACGTGGAACAGGTAAGAAAGGGGAATACTTTGTTGTCTTCGATTATATGGAAGAAGATGCGGGCGTGTTTGCAGCGAAGTCCTCTGTACGCCTTGTAGAACATTTGTTGAATAACACTGATTACGATCTTGAAAAAGAAGTGCAGGAGATGCGCGAGATCCGCGAAGACACACGGCTCGGACCTTCTACGGGTTCTATTGTCGATGAAGCGATCCGTCGTGGCATTCCTTTCATAAGGTTGAATAAGCACAGCCTCGTTCAACTCGGTTATGGTGTATTTCAAAAAAGAATCAGAGCCACCATTGCCGGTACCACCTCCTGCATAGCAGTGGATATAGCGGGCGATAAAGACGAAACCAAAAACCTGCTTTCCAAAGCAGAGATTCCCGTTCCCAAAGGGATATTGCTGCGGAGAGGCGAACCTGTAGAGGATGCGATACGCGCGGTCGGATATCCTATGGTAATAAAACCCCTGGATGGCAATCATGGCAAGGGCGCTACTACCAACATCACGACTAAAGAACAGGCTGACGTAGCTCTTGAGGCTGCACGTCAATACAGCAGAACGGTTATCTGCGAAAAATTTATTGAAGGGTTTGATTTTAGGATACTCGTTATTAATTACAAATTTATTTGCGCCGCCTTGCGTACACCTGCATCTGTAACAGGTGATGGTGTACATACGATTAACGAACTAATAGAAGAAACCAATCAGGATCCGAGGCGCGGATTTGGTCATGAAAAGGTGTTGACGCAAATCACCGTCGACGGATTTACTCAAAAAATGCTCGATGACGCAGGTTTAACTTTGGAAAGTATTCCGAAAAAAGGGAAACTCATTTTACTAAAACCTACCGCCAACCTAAGTACAGGTGGCACTTCTGAAGATGTAACAGACCAGGTGCACCCTGTCAATATTTTTCTTGCAGAAAGGATTGCACGGATTATCGGATTAGATATTTGCGGTATTGATGTAATGGCCACAGATCTCAGAACCCCATTAAGAGAAAGCGGCGGCGCTGTACTGGAAGTAAACGCTGCCCCGGGATTCAGAATGCATGTAGAGCCTGCCATTGGTATTCCGCGCAATGTGGCAGAGCCTGTCATCAATATGCTTTTCCCAACAGGCCATGGCCGCATTCCCATTATTGCCATAACCGGCACTAACGGAAAAACCACTACGAGCAGGCTTACTGCTCATATTTTGAAAAGCAGTGGATACAAAGTTGGGTTTACAACATCAGACGGAGTATATATTCAAAACCAGATGATGATGACAGGAGACTGTACCGGCCCGCGCAGTGCAGAATTTGTATTGAGAGATCCCACTGTCGATTTTGCAGTACTTGAATGCGCCCGCGGTGGAATATTGAAAAATGGACTTGCTTTCCAAACATGCGATATTGCTATCATCACTAACATCAGTGCAGATCATATTGGGCTGGGTGGCATTGAGAACCTGGAACAAATGGCACGTGTGAAAGGAGTGGTAGCAGAGACGGTTACACGAAACGGTTACGCCATACTGAATGCTGATGACGACCTGGTATATAATATGCGAAAAGACCTTGATTGCAATATCGCACTATTCAGCATGGACGAAAAGAACAAACGTGTACAGCAACATTGCAAAAAAGGGGGCATAGCTGCAGTTTACGAAAACGATTACGTAACAATTATGAAAGGCACCTGGAAAATAAGGGTAGAAAAAGTTGCCGATATCCCTTTGACCTTTGGAGGCAAAGCTGTCCATAACATCATGAATACACTTCCATCCGTACTGGCTTCCTACCTTGCTAAAATAGATCTGGAAACTATTAAAGAAGCAGTGAAAACATTCATCCCTTCGCCTGTACAGACACCAGGGAGACTGAATATTTTTGAATTTAAAAATTTCAAATTCCTGGTTGACTTTGCACACAACCCCGCCGGTCTTGATCTGTTGTGCGATTTTGTAAATAAATTAGAGAGCACAAAAAAGGTTGGGATTATCAGCGGCACAGGCGACCGGAGAGATGATGACATCAGGGAGATAGGGCGGATCAG
>JBDHYH010000153.1:0-6626 GCA_039811325.1 Chitinophagaceae bacterium
GAAGAACATGCTAAGTAAGGATCTTATTCATCTTCGCAGGCAAACTTATGGAATTAAAAAGAGTAGTAATAACGGGATTGGGTGCTATCACACCCATCGGGAAGTCTATACCTGAATACTTTGAGGGACTGAAAAACGGAGTGTCAGGTGCGGCTCCTATTACCCTTTTTGATTGCTCTAAGTTTAAGACCAGGTTTGCTTGCGAGGTAAAAGACTTTGATCCTACCCAATACCTCGAGAGAAAAGAAGCCAGGAAATTAGATCGCTTTACCCAATTTGCCCTTGTAGCAAGCGACGAAGCTGTAAAAGATGCGGGTATCAATAATGATAATATAGACCACGATCGTGTGGGCGTTATTTTCGCCAGCGGCATCGGTGGTATCAATACATTCCAGGACGATGTCATGGAATTTGCGCGTGGAGACGGTACCCCGCGATTCAACCCTTTCTTTATTCCCAAAATGATCCTTGATATAGCTGCAGGCCAAATCTCTATGCGCTATGGATTCAGGGGACCGAATTTTGCAGTTGTGAGTGCGTGTGCCAGCAGTACCAATGCCCTGATAGATGCATTTGATAATATCAGGATTGGAAGAGCTGATATTATCCTTGCAGGCGGAAGTGAAGCTGTTGTCAGTTATGCCGGAGTCGGCGGATTCAATGCGATGAAGGCATTGAGTGAGAGAAATGATGACCCGAAAACAGCAAGCCGCCCTTTTGATAAAGACCGTGATGGTTTTGTGATGGGAGAAGCAGCGGGCGTGATCGTATTAGAAGAATTGGAACATGCGAAGGCACGCGGTGCAAAAATATACGCAGAAATTGCCGGAGGCGGCGCATCAGCAGATGCCCATCATATCACCGCTCCACATCCGGAGGGCCTTGGCGCAAAGAATGTAATGCTTGCCGCATTGAAAGATGCCAACATGAAACCTGAAGAAATTGATTACATCAACGTACATGGTACCAGCACACCGTTGGGAGATATCGCAGAAACGAAAGCGATACTTGGCGTGTTTGGAGAAAAAGCGTATGACTTAAATATCAGCAGCACCAAATCCATGACCGGGCATTGCCTTGGCGCTGCCGGTGTGATGGAAGCGCTTGCTTCTATCCTGGCAGTTACTGAAAATGTTGTTCCACCTACAATTAATCACTTTACGGATGATCCGGACCTCGATCCAAAGCTTAATTTTACTTTTAATAAGGCACAACAGAGAGAAGTGAATGCTGCGCTCAGCAATACATTTGGATTTGGCGGGCACAATGCCTCCATCATCATCAAGAAATACAAGGAATAGAATACAAGATTGTTGTCATATATCAATCTGTTCTTAATTTTTTCCATGTCTGTCCCACACAGAGACAGGCTTTTTTATTATATTCCGCAAAATATTGGATATGGAAAATCTGAATCAACCTGATAATATTTCTGCTGCTGATATTGAAAATTTTTTGAAAAGAAGACTTGGCGAAAAAGAGGGCGAAAGTCTGATGGGATTTGTAAACAAAGAGATCGAATGGAGAGTAAAAGAAAGAGTGGAGGTTTTACAAAATGAAATTGCCTTATGGCGCAATCAACTCAAGGATTCTTTCGCTACCAGGGAAGATGCTGCTGAGTTAAAGAAAAGAATCGTGAAACGAGTAGGCAAGGTGGAGGGTACCATCATACTTTGGGGTTTTGTCTTCTGGATCACACTTATTTTCGCTTTCTATATCGTTGTACGATTCGTATTACATTGATGGTATGACACATTTTTTTTTAACCTTCCTGTTGACACTTGTTTTAATGTTGCCTCTTAGGTTGATAGCACAAGAGTCGAAAACAATTGGCAGTTATAATTCTGTGTATGTAGAAGTACCAATTTCCAACAAATGGAATTGGTTTAATGAAAATGAAATCCGTAGCGTCCGGGTACTGAACAAATTTTATTACTATGAGATCAAGTCAGGATTTAATTATAAACATTCTAAGAAATTGACGCTGACCATAGCACTGGGTGTTTATAATACTTTTAATGAAGGAGCAGAATATGATAATATGTCTAAGAAGACAGATTATCGCTTCTGGCAGCAGCTGAATTATAAGCAAAAGTTTTTTAAAGGTGTGATAGAACACAGGGTAAGGGTTGAAGAAATCATCAATCAGAATTTCAAACCGGCCTTTCGGTATCGCATGCAACCTAAATGGCCACTGAGCAGGCAAGGCATGAACAAGGGTGGGCTCTTTGCTACAGCGTTTGATGAATTATTTCTTCAGATCCAAACCCCTGTTGTTAGAAGAAACAGAATCTTTGGAGGATTCGGATATTTTGTTACAAATAACATCAGCATACAATCCGGCCTTCTTAGGCAAACTGATTACAAGCCGGGAACAGAAAATTTCACGAAGAATTTCTTTTACATCTCCGGTAGTTTTAAGTTGTAATGAGGCAGGATGAGGAATTATAAATGAAAAATTGAAAACGGAAAAATGGCTGTGTATGGTTCCGGGCGTATCCCGGGTTTCAATTTAGGAGTCTGAAGAGTGGGAAGATTGAATTGTCCTCTGCCCCGATAATTATCGCTGACTGACGAAAAGAGTAAAAGTATTTTTGACATTAACCAGGTTCTGGCTTGAATTGTTTCGCGAAGGGTGAATCGAAAATTGCAAATGAAGAATTTAATTCTTCACCAGAAACACTTCGGTTTCATGCACACAAACATGTGATTCCTTTGACAAGCTCAATGACCGGAACCTACAGTTCATAACACATCGTTCAAATCTCATCGTTCAAAGCTCATAGCTCATAACTCATAACTCATAGCTCATAGCTCATAACTCATCGCTCATAACTCATCGCTCATAACTCATCGCTCATAACTCATCGCTCATAGTTTATTCTGCAACGAAATCAACAAACAACCTGTGATTTCATCCAAAAAACGCTTTGCACCAGGTTATTCCAAATTCTTTTAACTTTATGGCTGTCATTATGAATGTATCACCTTTCGGCTCCTTGTTCCTTTCCAAAAAAGAAAAGGATTTCAGAAAACAACTAAGCAATGTTTTGGGTTTTACCCCGGGCAATGTTGAATTGTACCGGACTGCACTCAGCCATCGGAGCGTTCGGGAAGGCGCTGACGAAAATAATGAACGTCTCGAGTTTCTTGGCGATGCTATCTTAAGTTCTATTGTGGCACATTATCTTTTTATGCGGTATCCTTACAAAGAAGAAGGGTTTCTTACAGAGATGCGCAGTAAGATGGTGAACAGAAATCAACTAAACGCCATCGCTGTCAAAATCGGTTTGAAGAAAATTACCTTATTCAACAAACTGGATAATTCACTGAAAGTATCTCAGATATTTGGGAATACGCTGGAAGCACTTGTTGGGGCTGTTTACCTTGACAGAGGATTTGAAGAGACTAATAAATGGGTGACTCGCCATATCATCAACTCTCATTTATTTCTTTCAGACCTTGAGAGCATCGATATCAACCTGAAAAATAAATTGTACGGATGGGCCAACAAGCAGGGAAAGACATTAGAATTTCAGACGATTGCCGAGAAGTTTGAAAATGGCAGAAGGTTGTTTACCATTGGTGCTTACATAGAACATGAACTGGTAGCAGAAGGACAGGGATTCAATAAAAAAGATGCCAGCCAGATTGCAGCTCAGAAGGCATTAGAGAAGTTGCATATCTCTTAGGGGTGGGTTAGCAAGTTTAGAAAGTTTAGATGGTTTAGATAGTTTAGATAGTTGAGTTTGTTGAGGTGGTTGAGAAAGATTTAGAGGGTTTAGATTGGTTTAGATAATGTGGGAGATTTGTGTACTGATTTGAAATCATAAATAGTATAAATTGCAATCGCAGAAAATAGCTCGAAATCATGATGAAGTTTGGATTATTAGGTAGTGGAAGTTGGGGCACTGCGCTTGCAAAATTGTTAACTGACAATCATCATTCCATTAACTGGTGGCTGCGAAGCGATGAAAATATCATATCGTTCAAGAGCCGGCATCATAATCCGCAATACCTGAGGCATGTTATTTTTGATACTTCGCTGATTCAATTTTCTACTTCCGCCGAAGAGGTGATTAGAAGTAGCGATGTCATTTTAATTGCAGTACCATCTGCCTTTGTTAAAGACGCACTTGCAGGATTGGGATCGAATGTTTTTTCGGGTAAGAAAATTCTTTCTGCTGTGAAGGGAATCGTGCCGGGCGAAAATGTGTTACTTAATGATTACCTCGAAAAATATTTTAATGTTCTGTTTGCTGATTACTTCACGGTTCTTGGCCCTTGCCATGCTGAAGAAGTAGCAGCGGAAAAATTATCGTATCTCACATTCTCAGGCAAAGGTGGAGATGCGGAGAAAATAGCAGCGTGTTTTGCTACGCCATACCTGAAGACCTTACAGAATACCGATATCATCGGTGCACAATATGCAGCCATCCTTAAGAATATTTATGCCATCGGTGCCGGCATGGCTCATGGTCTCGAATATGGTGATAATTTTTTGAGCGTATTAATTGCCAACAGCGCTGATGAGATGGCCGGTTTTTTAAGAAAGTCCGGGCAGAATGTAAAAGTGGGAAGCATTGAACACGTAGCTGCTACCCGAAACAAAAATCGAACAGTTACCAATTATGCAGCGAGTGTTTACCTTGGCGATCTGCTGGTAACCTGCTATTCTCTTTATAGCCGCAACCGCACATTTGGCAATATGATTGGCAAAGGATACTCCGTAGCAACCGCACAACTGGAGATGAACATGGTGGCGGAGGGATACAATGCCAGTAAATGTATTCATATCATCAATGAAAGGGTGCAGGCGCAAATGCCTATTGCAGGGAGCATTTATGATGTTCTTTGGCAGGGAAAGCGGCCTGAAGAAGCCTTTGAAAAAATAGAATCAGTACTCGTATAAAAATAATTTCTTGAAAAGTACCGTAATCATATTTTTCATTATTGCAATGGGTTTCTTTTTCTCTTGCAAAAAAGAAAGCTATATCACAAGTCCTGATGCTTCAATCGGGCTGAGTAGTGATACATTATTCTTCGATACGGTATTTGTAACCAAAGGCTCTGTTACAAAATCATTCAAGATCATCAATACCAATGATCAGAAATTACGGCTGAGTGACGTGAAACTTGCGGGGGGCGCTGCGTCGCCATTCAAAATAAATATAGATGGTGTAGCCGCTGCTGAAGCATCTGACCTGGAGATCAATGGAAATGATAGTATGTACGTTTTTGTACAGGTTAATGTGAACCCAAACGATGTACGAACACCATTTATTATTGAAGACAGTATCCGTATATCATTTAACGGAAATACGCGATGGATGCAATTGCGGGCTTACGGACAGAATGCGATCTTTCTGAAAGATGAAAGGATATCCACAAATACGACCTGGATTGATTCGCTTCCTTATGTTATCACCGGTTCACTAATTGTAGATAGCAATGTCACCCTGGGAATTGATAAAGGCACCAGGATTTATGTGCACGCAACTGCGCCCGTATTGGTGTATGGTACACTGCATGCTGAAGGAAGTGTTGCAAAACCGGTTGTGTTTTCCGGAGATCGAACGGACGAAGATTATCGCGATCTTCCTGCAGCCTGGCCGGGTATTTATTTGATGCCTTCCAGTGAAAATAATTTCCTGAAGCATACCATCATAAGGAATGCGTACCAGGGAGTCATTCTTCAGGGCTTACCAGCCGGAATCAATCCTAAATTAAGGATGACACAATCCGTAGTGGAAAATATTTATGATGCGGGCATCCTGTCGCTGAATTCGTCTGTTGAAGCAGACAATTCGCTAATTGCAAATTGCGGCAGTAATATCACTCTATTGCTGGGAGGGAATCATTCATTCACAAACTGCACGGTAGCCAGTTATGGGAATATTTATTTTGCGCACAAGAATCCTGTATTGCAGGCTACTGACTTTTACGAACAGGCAGGGACGTTATATACGGCAGATATTTCTGCTACATTTACCAATTGTATTTTCTGGGGCGACAATGGAAGTGTGGATAACGAAGTATTTCTTGCCAGGAAAGGGACAGGCATTTTTGATGTGCAATTTCAAAATTCGATTTATAAAGCAAAGGATGCCGTACCCAATGCTTCCTTCACTAACTGCCTTTTAAATACACCACCCCTGTTTGATAGCATCAACACTTCGAAAGGCATTTATGATTTTCGCATCAATCTGAATGCAGGTTCTCCGGCTGTAAATGCAGGTATTGTTACACCTTTTTTGTACGACCTGGAAGGAAAATTGAGAGATGCACAACCGGATATCGGTTGCTACGAAAAGTAAATTAACTTCTAAAAAAATACCTGCACAGGGCTTTTGTTCACCAATTCGGGTCTTGATGCATTGAAGTTGATTCCTGATGCCGGAAATAACCTATCTTCCTCAATCATTAATAGTTTGAAAAATGAATAATGATCAAAGTCAGAATAGAGATGAAAAATTCAGCGACGATCCTGAAGAGAATCTCAAGATTGAGAATGAATTTCTTCAGATGAAACTTTCTGCTGAAACAGGCGCCATCTTTGGAGGTGATGCCAGTGGACTGCCTCCTGAGATTATGAATGAATGGCTGAAGAATGTAGCAGCTTTCGA
>JBDHYH010000154.1:0-6290 GCA_039811325.1 Chitinophagaceae bacterium
TAAAGCTAAATGGAAAATATGGTTTTGTGGACAAGACCGGGCACGAGGTGGTACCTCTAATGTATGATAAGGCAGGTAGTTTCTCAGAAGGGATGATTAGTGTAAAATTAAATGGCAAATCGGGTTACGTTAGCAAGTCGGGAGAGGTAGTTATTCCATTAAAATTTGATTTTGCTGGTACTTTCACCGGCGGCTTAGCGGTGGTAGCTATAAATGATAAATACGGTTTTATTGACAAGACCGCAAAGGAGGTTATTCCCCTGAAGTATGACTTTGCCTATCCTTTTTCTGAAGGCAAAGCACAGGTAACTTTGAACAAATCCCTTTTTTATATCAACAACAAAGGCGAATGTGTGAAGGGTTGCGAAAATGCTCCTGCAGATCATCCAAGGGTTAAATAAAAAATATAAAATGTTTTAAACAAAAACTATGAAAATAAAAATCAGTTTTTTAATCTTATTCACTGTGCTATTCACTGTATGCGGTATAGCACAAACAGGTGACTCTTTACAAAAAGAATGGAAAGATAAATATGATGAGGTGAAGGATTTTTCCGAAGGTTTGGCTGTTGCAATCATTAAGGATAAGAATAGTAAAACATACGGAAGGAAATTTGGTTTTGTTGATAGGTCAGGTAATGAAATTATTCCTCTAAAGTATAATTATGCGGAACCCTTCTCCGGGGGTTTAGCTTTGGTGAGGTCAAACAGTGAATGGAGTTTTATAGACAAAACAGGTAAAGAGATAATTCCGTTAACGAAGCGTAATCTTAATGCAGAATCCTTCTCCGGTGGTTTAGCTTTAATCAAATCAAAAAGGAAATACGGTTTCATTGATAAGACGGGAAAAATAGTAATCTCATTGAAGAAGAAGTATGGCGCAGTGGAATCCTTTTCAGAAGGGTTAGCTTCCGTTGAATACAAAGGAAAGTATGGTTTTATTGATACAACAGGGAAAGAAGTAATACCTGCTAAGTACGATGATGTTGGCTATTTTATTAATGGACTATCCAAAGTTAGAATGGGAGATGAAGACACAGGGAAATATGGTTTTATTGACAAAACCGGAAAAGAGGTTATTCCTTTGAGATATGATTATGTTTATGAAATCAAGGATGGCTTATATAAAGTGATTTTAAATGAAAAGTCATTTTACATTGATAAGTTTGGGAAGTGTAAAGTGGATTGTGAAAATGCTCCTGCTGATCATCCAAAAACTCAATAAAGCATGTTGATTATTTCACAGGCATTCATATGTTGTCTTGCAATTATAGCATTGCAAAAAACAAGTTTGAATGAAACCGGGCGTATTTTACTACTGTGATAATTTTCTGAGAGATTAATCATAGTTGATATTGAACAGTAGTCTTAGGAAAAGGAATAAAAACAGAATAACAGAAAAAGCATATCATGACAAGAAATAAGTTTGTAAAGCAAAAAGAACAAAGAAGTAAGCTCCTGCCACTTGCCGGTAGCCGTTTCAAAGCTGCATATATTTGTCTTGTTTTCTTTATGTCAGGTATAATCTACCCTGTTTATTCACAGCCAATCGTTGATTATAGAATATTTCAATCGCCGGTAAAAAACCAGGGAGGCAGAGGTACCTGCACTGCTTTCTCGGTTTGCGCAGCATTAGAAACCCTGCCGGGTTTTCCTTCCGACATAAGCGAACAGCAATTATACGCTAACATCAAGTTGAATTATTATTTAAAGAATAATCAAAAAGAAGACTTCAGTGAGGGGGCTCATTTTGATTATTATCTGCAAACATTAAAAAATAATGGAGCAGTAAGAGAAGAAGAGTATCCTTACGATCCGAACGCGCCCCTTTGGCGTGATGACGATAGGAACAGAGACAAAATGGAAAAAGATATATCTGTCTCCTTATTTGACCTTTTATCTTTGAATCCCCTGAGGTTTAAAATAGAACTATATAATTTCAAAAAGTTTCCGGAGGCAGCAGATATTGAGTGGATAAAAAATGCTTTGGATAACGGCGTTGCGGCGATACCGGTTGCATACGGTATTAATGGACCCTACTGGGCTGTTCACAAAGGAGATCGTAGTCATAAAATGACACCAAACGATTTTATAAATGTGGTCATTGACGATAAGGTGTATTCGTACAATCAGGCATTGCAAATGGATAAAGATTTGGGGAAAAAAATCAGGGAGAATAAGATAGATGCTGTGTTTAAAGATACGAACCTGATTGTTAATTCCGGCCATGCAGTTACAATAGTTGGATATGATAATGACGGATTCGTGATTAAAAATTCATGGGGAACCGAATGGGGCGACAAGGGTTATGGCTGGGTAAGTTTTGAATATCATAAACTCTTTGCAGGAGAAGCTCTTTATTTAAATTATCCGGAGGTTTCTGTTGCTGAAAGCAAGACGGAGAAAATTGACAAAAATGCATATCATATAAAAAGTTTACCCTATTACTTTAAGAAGGTTGATCCGGTTACGATGAAACGTATTCCAAAATCTATTGCCGGCAGAGGTATTAATATCAGTATGGTTTATGCAAAAAGAACTGCCAAACCCAAAAAGATAGAATATACTTTTTACGATAAAAACGGTAAGGTTATAGAAACAGGGAGTTCTCAACCCGGCGGAATTTTTGACAATAAAGATGCCGGATACAATAATATTTTTTTGAGCACCAACAATGCACTCACTGTACCTTATGCAGACAAGGTGGTGGCTAAGTTTACAATGAATAACGGGCAGACTTTCACAAATACTTATCGGAATATTCAGTTTAAGAATATGGAGTACAGCCCGTCAACAACTTCTTCCAGGTTGGATCATTTGCTTATCAAATAATAAGATGCCTGTCTGTAAAAACAGAATCGCTCGTGATTTACAGATAGAATTACCAATCAGGCTGCTCCATCCCTGCTCATCAGGATGTTAATACTTCCACGAATTGGTATCCTCGCCCTTCGGCGCATGTTTGGTAATATGCTTCGCCATTATTCTTAATAATTCACTGGTGTGAACTGGCTGCCAGCCGTGGCCTTTCATCGGGCGGCCATATTCAAATGTACCTTCGTAATGCGGGTTCTCGGTGTGTTTCAAAAAATCCTGAAATGAATACACCGCCAGATTCAAATAAAAATTATCCGCATCGCCCACATATACGTGCAATTTGTCTATGAGTTTCGGCCCCACGGTACTCCAATTCTTAGCGAGGTAATAGCGAAGATCATATCCATGTTCACGGGCATAGTTCACCGCATTGCTATCTATTTTTCCTGTCATCTTATCCCACAGAGGTACAGGGTATCCATCATCACCGACTGGCCCGAATACAGCATCAAAAATCTCAAGTTGCTCGCCTGAACGGCCATGCGAACCCAACACTGATTCAAGCCAGCTCGCATCCTTTGTTGTTCTCACGGGTTGTCCTTCATTATCATGCATCATATATCGCAACGATTGCTGCCAGTCGCTGTTGGCATCAAATGGCATGGTAAAAGTATTGGCATAAAAAGCATTGGTGTCTTTTGTAAGATCCGATAATTGAAAGTGTCTGAAATCAAGCGGGTCAGGACAGAGTGACCATGTACCACCAAAGAAATCAGGATGATGAATTTGCAAAGACATGGATTCCCATCCTCCGGTAGAGCCGCCGGTAAGCACGCGGGCATAAGGCTTTTGAATGATTCTGTAATGAGACTCAATATACGGAATCAGTTCCTGCATGATGGCATCTCCGTAAGGACCGTTGTTAGCTGAGTTGATTGCATAGGAATCATCGTAGTAAGGAGTAGGGTGCTGAAAAGTAACAACGATCATCCGCGGAAAATGATCTGAATTGTACTGCTCCTGAAATGCATATCCGCCTTCAAGGTTATAGCTGTCCATGATGACTTTAAAGGCAGGTGGAATCTCTCTTTTCACTGTACTAAAACCTTCAGGCGCACCCAACCCGAAATGTCCCTGCTCATATACAACAGGATATTGTACTGATGGATGCTTGTCATAATCCTTTGGCAAAAGAACGGTGGCGCCGAGATACATATCGTGCCCCCAGAAATCAGAAAGGATTTTACTTTTTATTTTGAACCGTTTTACCTGTTTGGCATCCTCAGGAAGCGTGATGGCAGGAAGCACACTGTCCAGTTTTACCGAAAATGTCTGATCTTCCAATGGGTTGTAATGAATTTTCTGAACACTGCTGATAAGGTTTCCCGGTGAAGTATTGAAATGCTGACCTTCCCACTGATCCTGGTGCGCCCATATAGTGTGGCCATCTGCACGATGGTATTGTGTATAGACATTCAGTATTGCCTGTACGTAATAATCTCCTGCCGGCAAATCACGGAGGTTCGCAATCGGATAACCTAATACCGAAGTATCAATAATCACATTTTTCCCCGGCTCTAATTGGTCTATATCTTTTCCCCAGAATGGAATGCTTTTAAAATAAGACCCTGCTTCGTAGCGCGGCTCGGGGTTCTTATTTTTACTAACGGCTATGAACACACGCCCTGTTATCGGTAGTTGACTGGCACTTCTCACAAAAGAAACAGAAAAGGTGTGATTGGTTTTCTTCTGAAAAGATTGAGCAGCGGAAATGAACGGAACTATATAAAAGAAAAATAAAAAGAAACTAATTGAATAAAAATTTTTCAAATACTCTTTCATGGTCTTTAATTTTTTCGCTGGGTGTTTCAAAAATGAATGATATCCTCCCATTGTTTTGTATTCTTTTAGGTTGATGAGAAATGATTTATTATGTCAAAAATTCATCTGCATTTTCATAATTAATAAATTGAAAACTATGTTTCGGATAGTTGGATGAAAATGTTTTGTTTAGCCTCGGTATCTTTTTCTCGCTCCATTTTATTTCAAAGGTGTTGAGCATATTGCCATTCTGAATTACCAGATCAACTTCCTGCTGATCATGCGAACGCCAAAAGAAAAATTTCCCATATTGTTTTTTATATTCGTTTTGCTTGTACAACATTGCTTTTATATTCTTTTCAATTTGTCTTAAAAACATAATATTTTATGTTGTAACCGTAAATATGACGTCATATTTGCGGATTCATCCAGAAATGCTCTCCTATGATGGAACAACTTCATATTCATTATTTATGGGTTAATATTATTTCATTTCTTCCAGCCACTCATTCATTGTCTCCGGCGCGATCTGCTTTAGCAATACCAAAGGTTCTAATTTTTTTCCGGTAGCCGAATAATTGTCAATAAATTTCCTGATGAGTTCCACTTTGAATTTTGGATATAACCTTTTGCCAAGCTCCTGAAATTTTCCCTGGTACCATCCATAATTCGGTGCACCAACATTGCTGTATAACCGTTCAAAATCTGCAAGTGTTTTATATTTCGGGTGGTAACCGGTTTCATCTATCTGCGGCAATCCGGGATAGTTTTTATGTTGTTGGAAAAAGCAAATCGCAAAATAGGAAGCTAAAAATTCATCGGCCCATTTCTTCTGCGTGTGTGTACCGTTATATCTTTTTAGAAAAATATGCCCCAACTCATGTAAGGCAACACAGTCAAACGGCGAGATGACTTCGGGATTCGTATTTTCGTTTACGCCGAATAATTTATTGACACCTTCCTTATCAGCAGGTATAAAAAGTTTGTTGATCCTGAAGAAAGCTGTTGGCATTCCATAATCAGAACCATCTTCCTCTAAATATGTATTATTCCAATCATCTTGATTTAAAATCATTATCTGCAAATCAAAATTTACTTTCGGAAATTTCGGTTGATAAAATGCAGTACACTCTTCAACCAAACCTTGAATCGCTCTGGCACGTACTTCATAATTTTCGCTATAGAGAGCAACAATTTTTCCTTGCAGTGTATCTAATTGCAACGTGTTAATGCAAGAATCCAATTTCGCACTCAGTGTTGCATCAAGGTCGGCCATTTGGTTTGGTGAAATCTGCTGAGCGAAACAACAAACACCGGATAACAACAATGAAGAAAATCCGAAAGCGATGATGAGGGATATTTTTTTCATCATGATTTATTTTACAACCGATTCAAATAGTTCCTTACATTCAAACCCATTCCTTCCATGGAATGTATCCAGCTTTCTTCATCCATACCCGCAGAGGCAATCCAGTCTTCATCACTAATGGAAGTGCGGAGAGCAAGCGCATGAACGCTGTCCGGACCGGCGGGATTGCGAAATAGTTTGCTTCTGCCATTTACAATATCAAGAACAACTTCGGCCACTACCTCTGGCTGTACATGATGATCCGTAGCTGCTGTAAAAAATGCAACTGCCCGTTCAAGGTTTGG
>JBDHYH010000155.1:0-6014 GCA_039811325.1 Chitinophagaceae bacterium
TTCTTCCTTCACTCTTTCTTCCAGATGGGCGGTGGGTACCTGCAGCAATTTCATTAGTTGAATCTGCTGCGGTGATAATTTTTGTGATAGCTTCTGTTGTAATCTCTGGCTCAGCGACATCGGATTCCATTTTTTCCTTTTGTGTGCCAAAGATACACAATAACTTTTTGGACTAAAATTTGTGGCTCCAAAATAAACTTCAAATATTCAGACGGTTTTTCTTTTAATATATGTATGAAAAAAGCGGGCATTGTACCCGCTCTTTCTTTATGTATGAAACCCCTTTCATTTCACACTTGAATGCAGCATCCACGACATCTTTTCGTGATCTCTCATCAATCCTGTTAGAAAGTCTGCGCTGCCTGTATCATTGTAATCATTGGTAAACCTGTCGATCAATTCACGTGCATTACGAATAATTGCATCATGTCCGGCGGCAAGCTCGGCCAGCATATATGGTGTAATCTTTCCACCACTTGATTCCTTCAATGAAGCATCTTTCATGAATTCTTTCATGCTTCCTGAAGCGTAATGCCCCACTTTCCTCACGCGCTCTGCCACACCATCTATTAATTCCTGCAATTTGTTGTACTGTTCTTCGAGAAATACATGCAAAGCATGGAAGCCCTCACCCTCAATATTCCAATGGTAATTGAGTGTTTTTATGTACAATACAACTTCATCGGCAAGTAATTGGTTAAGTTCTTTTGCAACAAGTTCACTACTTGCCATAGATAACCCTGTGTGTGTTTTTTCTTTTACTGACCCGGCCTTGGTGGGTCTCCTGGTAATTGTATCCATAACTTTTATCTTTCTTATTTTACCATCAATATCGGTGCCAGCAAATAGAAATATGCTGAATATTCATACTTTAGAAACAACTGCCCTTTCTGATCAATCAAAATCAGCGCAATATCAGCAAATACCCCGTAAAAGGAAAAACCTGTATTGATGATACCTTATTCGGTCAAAGAACTTACTCAACTGGGATTTCAATCCTCATAACATAACAATTAGATAACCTCAACTCTTCCTGCTTTAAGGCCATAAAAATTACTTTTGCCGCAAAGGAGAAGGCATGGCTCATCAAATGAAAGTATTAATAGCAGAAGACGAACACGATATTTCAGAGATCATTTGTTTTCATCTGATGCAAAATGATTATGAAACCTATCCGGCTTATAATGGCGTGCAGGCTTTGGAACTGGCCAAACAACAAATCCCGGACCTGATCATCCTTGATATCATGATGCCGGGGAAATCCGGAATCGAAGTATGTGAAATACTGAGGATGGATTCCCGGTTCAGGGACACCCGCATTTTAATGCTAACAGCTCTTTCGGACGATGCGACACACATCAAAGGACTCGAAGCGGGCGCCGATGATTTTATCAGCAAACCCATCAGCCCAAAGGTATTAATGACCAGGGTTGGTGCACTATTAAGAAGAGTAGAAAAAACAGAAAGCCCAGTACTTAATCTGGGTAATATCTCCATTGACCCTGAAAAATTTGCAACATTCGTTGATGACCGTGAAATCACACTGGCAAAAAAAGAATTTGAATTACTGTATCTGCTTGCCTCCCGTCCGGGAAAAATATTTCTGCGCAATGAAATACTCAGCAGGATATGGGGCGATGATGTCATCGTTGGTGATCGAACCATCGATGTTCACATTCGAAAGATCAGGCAAAAACTTGAATACGATTGTATCACAACAGTCAAAGGTGTAGGATACAAATTTATCTCCGGATAGGAGCCAATGTTGTGGAGACATCTCTTAATGCCAGATCAGGCAATTTTATCTGAGACAATCATTGCATTCGTTCAACATCAGTATCGATGGTTTACTTTTGAAAAATAATTCTCCCGTATCTCATGTTCCGATTACAAAACCTTAGTCCGAAAGAACTTTCAGTACTGATTGCATTTATCTTTTCCATTCCCTTTGCAGGCGTTGTATGGTGGCTGGCCGGCCATATCTGGGCAGGTCTGTTAGCTTTTGTATTGGGTTTTATTTGTATCTATTTTGTGGTAAGCTATTTTGTTGAAATCTTTATCAACAAGAAAATCAAACTGATCTTCAAATTTATTTATCATACAAAAGCAAGTAAGAAGGAAGAAATGTACTATAAATTCATTCTTCCTCGCAAAAGTCTCGACGAAGTAGAAGGAGATGTGAGAGAATGGGCATTTTCCAAAGAAAAAGAATTAGAAATTCTGAAAAACAACGAGTCGTTCCGAAAAGAATTTCTTCAGAATTTATCGCATGAATTCAAGACCCCTCTTTTTGCCATCCAGGGATATGTAGAGACACTACTCGATGGAGAAGTTAATGAGGTAATGACTAAAAAATTTCTTGGTAATGCACACAACAATATTTTGCGGCTGACAAGCCTTGTCAATGACCTGGATGAGATCACAAAACTTGAAAGTGGCAAGCTGCAATTGAATTCAGAAAATTACTCCATCATCGACCAGGTCCGGGAAGTATTTGACACGCTGCATCTCAAAGCAGCAGAAAAAAATATTAGCTGCACTATCAAGAAGGGAAGTGAGCTCTCTTTAATGGTCAAAGCAGACCGGGAGAAAATACACAGAGCACTTACCAACCTTGTACAAAATGCCATTTATTATGGCAAAGAAGGAGGTCACGTACACGCGGGCATTTATAAAACAGACGATGAAACTGCACTGATAGAAATCAGCGACAATGGGCAGGGAATCGAAGAACATTCACTGCCAAGAATATTTGAACGCTTTTACAGAACAGATACTGCACGAGCAAGGGATGCCGGTGGGTCGGGGCTGGGACTTGCCATTTGCAAACACATCATCGAAGCGCACGGCCAGAATATCCATGCCAGAAGCACACCGGGCGTAGGCACCACTATCGGTTTTACATTGGCGCTTGCCCGATAGGTGTCGACTAACAACACCCCATACACGAAAGAAAAAACCCCGGATGTCCGGGGTTCAGGAGAGAAAACATCAGCAAAAAACGATGTTACAGGGTACGGATTATGACGATTATCGTCTTATTGTCAAGGATGCTCAATTCCACTTTCAGGGTAGATTCAGGATATGATGACACTTTGGGAGTTACATCCATCTGCCCCTATTACATTTTCAGATTTGTCCATCCTTTCCACCAGTCCCCATCGGTTGTGCCCGATGCGCCAACAGCTCCTTTGAATGTTACATTTTGCAATTCATTGAGTTTGCCCGAAATGAATGATGCACCTGAAAGCAACGGAGAGCCAGACACCGGAGTAAAATCAGGGTTTGCATAATTGAAAGGGTCTTTCAGTTTCAATTCTTCATTGGTAGTGAAAATCTTGTTTGCGTTGGTTGCCTCCAGAAACCAGTCCAGTGCTGCATTGTTATTCCATCCGGTAGGCGATGACGAACTCGCCGCATATTCAACAGCAACTTCAGCACCTGCGATTACAGAATTTTGAATAGCCAACTTGCCTGACAGTATGTTGTTATCTGTTGGCGTTCCTTTACTTGCATCTATCAGCAATCCGGTACCATATCCCATGAAAACGGAATTGAAAATAGAGATCGAAGAATTTCTGCGAATTTGTACCGCAGCTTTGTACAGGCTGTTGCCCTTGGTTTGTAAGGTAGCGCGCGGACCTATCACCGTAAGATTGCTGAATACACCGGACGTTTGTGGTGTAAGTGTGCTTCCGTTGGCATCGTTATCGCTTTCCAGTGATTCACTCTTTGAAATATCCGCCTTGGCGGAATCGCGCATGATGATCACAAACTGCGCTTTACCACTCCATCCATTGTCTGTATCAAAATCATCATCCAGTGTACTGTTGATAAGAATATGTTTCAAATCAACCGTACCGCCAAAACATTCAATACCGTCATCATTGGAATGGTACACCTGCACATACTCAACGACAGTTCCTTTGCCTACTCCCGCAAGTGTGATTCCATTGAGTTCATTATCGGGCAGGTATGCATAACCTGCATATTCCACGCGCAAATATTTCAGGATACCTGAATTGCTGTTGGCATCAGAGCCTCCATACAGTCCAAGTCCTTCCGCATTATTTACACCTCCTTCCACAGCACCTTCACCCTGCTTGCCATTGAATGATGCATTCGTTGGAGCATCTCCGAGGATTACCAAACCACCCCAATCACCACTTACAGGCGTAGGCTGTTCTGGGGTAAATACGATTGGTTTTTCTTTAGTGCCTTCGGCCATGATTTTTGCGCCACGGGTAATAACGAGTGTGCCTCTTGTGGTGGCATCCTTCACTCCTTCTATTCTTGTTCCGGGCTCAATGGTAAGGGTAGTGCCTTTCATCACGTAAACGATCCCTTTTAGTTTATAAGTCTTGCCCGATTTCAGGGTCACATCTGATGATATCTTTCCTTCCAGAACTCCGGTTTCACCCGGTGGCTGTGGGTTGACAGGGCCATCTACTTCTACTTTGCGGCAAGAGGCAAACAATCCCGCAATGGCCACCATTATTAGCATGTACTTTTTCATAATTGTTGTTTTTTTGTTTTTTCGTTTATTCATTATTGTTATTTAATCTTGTAGAGAAAAGAAACACTGATGCCGGTACCATTGTTTCTTTGTATCACCAGTGCGTCCCGGCTGGTATATGTTTTATCACCATTCAGGTCGTGATAAAATCTCGCCGGGCTGTTGAGCAGGTCGGTTACGTTGATTGTAACCTTTCCTTTACCCCCGATCACCTCCCTGCCCAGTTGCAAATCGACCAAAGGCCGTGGCGCTTCCCAAACAGCCGGTACGGCATCATTGCCAACGTAGAGAATGCGGCGTCCAAACTGGTTGAAAAGCAGGCTGCCTGACCATCTATTATTTTTCGACTCGTAATCGATTCCTAAATTCAAAAGATAAGGCGACTGCCCCTGCATGGGTCTGTCAAGTGCATCAGAGAGGTAGTGTACACTATTGAATATGTAGGAGAAATTTCCATGTAGTACCAGGTTTTTCAGAGATGGGATAAAAGATAATTTCTTCCGCACTTCTACCTCCGCACCGTAGGTTTCTGCATACGAGGATTGGTTGTCCGGATAATTGAATGTGTTGGATGAACCAGCACCGGACTGGTTGAATGCCATTTCTATCGGATTGTCGAAGTGCTTATAAAAGAGCGCGGCAGTAACCAGTTCGCCTGAAGCGGGATAAATTTCATACCGCAGGTCAAGATGTGTCACTTTGGTTCTTTCCAGGTTTGGATTGCCCACAATGGTAGCACCTAACTCAAAATCATAGAAAGCCATACCGGTGAGTTCACGGAATTCAGGACGAATAACTGTTTGCGATGCCGCAAGGCGAAGGTTCGTTTTCTTGTCAAGCTTTAAAGTAAAATTGACACCTGGTAAAAAATCTCCCTGGGCGCTATGGGTATATCTGGGGTCGGATGGATCTTTGCTTCCCACTACCTGGTCAAAGTGTTCATAACGTACACCCCATGCGATTTCCACCATTTTGCCAATGCTGTTTTCAAACTGTACATACCCGGCATGTAATATCGAATTTGCCATGTAACGGTAATACATACCCGATATTTCATCAAATCCAAAACCAGAGGAACCACCGAAGTTATCAGGAAGGAAAATGGACGATTCATCAAGTCCTTTCAATCCCTGATCATTGCCGCTGAGACTGATGGCAAATGGCCTTGCATTGTAAAGCCGGTCTTTCACCTGAAGATTGTATCCTGCTTTCACCGTTTGCTTATTTGCTCCCGTTTTAAAACTTTTCTTCAGGTTGATCCCTGCATTATACAGGTAGTCGCTAAGAGTGGAATAAAAGACACTCCCCGTTTTTTGCGACAGTGTGTTAGAGATGAGCGCCTGCCATTCTTCCTTTCCTGCAATGGTCGTCCTGTTATATTGCAGTCTTCTTTGATTGGGTATATACTGATCAAGGATTCCAAAACTTCCAAACCACCCTGCTTCCAAATCCATGTTCCTGAATTGATGCGTCCCACCAAATTGCGTATTGAACAGAA
>JBDHYH010000156.1:0-5991 GCA_039811325.1 Chitinophagaceae bacterium
TCTTTCCCCTGTCTTTTTCCTGTGTTGGTAATCAAAACGGATGCTGTCAGTACTCCATCTGCTTTCAAAGTGTCTGAAGAGAGGGATACCGCTCCATATTTATAGGTAGTGTAGCTCAGCCCGTAGCCAAAAGGATAGAGTGGGGTATTGGGTGCATCTAAATATTTGGAAGTATATTTTTGATTGGGATCGAATGGACGACCTGTATTTTTATGATTGTAATAAACAGGGATTTGACCTACGTTTCTCGGAAACGACATGGTTATTTTTCCGGAAGGATTGGCATTTCCAAACAAGACATCTGTAATGGCGTTACCTGCTTCTGTACCTGCATACCATGTTTCGAGAATAGCGATGAGATTTGCGTCTTCCCATGAGAGATCAAGCGGACGTCCATTCATCAAAACAAGAACGATTGGTTTCCCGGTCTTCTTTAATGCATGCAACAGGTTCAATTGATTTTGCAAAAGCCTGATATCTGTAACACTTGCAGCTTCGCCACTCATTCCGAAAGGTTCGCCCAATACTGCTACTACTACATCAGCCCGGTAGGCTGTTCTCACAGCTTCGTCTATCAATTGCTGTGGTGATAACGGATCGATAGTCAGCATGGCTCCATGTGGATTGAGTTTATCCATCAGTGCAGTATCATCTACCAAATTGCAACCTTTGGCAAAAAGAATATTTTTCATTCCTCTTTGTTCCATGGACGCCCAGATGCTCACTGCTTTTTTGTAATCACCTGCTCCACTCCAACTTCCGATCAGGTCCCGCTGATCTTTTACCAGTGGCCCGATAAATGCAATCTTTTTATCTTTATTTAATGGCAGCACATTAGCATGGTTTTTCAAAAGTACCATGCTCTCGATTGCTGCCTGCCTGCTGAGTTGCAATTTATCAGCACTCATTATTTCTTTCTTGTTCCGATCTTCACTGACATATCGGTAAGGATCATCAAACAGGCCAAGCTTGTACTTCGCTTCCAATATCCTGCGGCAGGCATCGTCGATTGTTTTTTCAGAGACCTTGCCCTCTTTTACCAATTGTTCTGCATAATTCAGAAACTCTTCTCCCACCATATCCATATCCACTCCTGCATTCAATGCGAGTTCTGTTACCTTTTTATTATCGCCCATGCCATGATTCACCATTTCGTTGATGGCGGTATAATCTGTTACAATAAATCCATTGAAACCCCATTGCTTTCTCAGCAGGTCTGTCAATAACCATTTATTTGCGGTAGCAGGAATACCATCTATTTCATTGAAAGAAGTCATTACACTTCCAACACCCGCATCAATGGCTGCCTTGTATGGAGGTAGGTATTCATTGAACATCTTCACCTTGCTCATGTCCACAGTATTGTAATCACGACCTCCCTCTGCTGCGCCGTAAAGCGCAAAGTGTTTGACACAGGCCATAACCGTATTATTTTTTGAAAGATCATTTTGCTGATACCCGTTCACCATAGCACGTGCCATGATGCTTCCGAGGAATGGATCTTCACCGGAACCTTCACTTACCCTTCCCCACCGTGGATCGCGGGTGATATCTACCATTGGAGAGAAAACCCAGTTCAAACCATCAGCGCTTGCTTCTTCTGCGGCCGCACGTGCAGTGCTTTCGACGAGAGAGGGATTCCATGTAGCTGCCATACCCAAATTGATAGGGAAGATGGTGCGATGTCCATGAATCACATCATATCCGAATAAGAGCGGAATCTTCATTCTTGTTTGAGTTACCGCCATCTCCTGCAATTTTTTTACTGCAATCGGAGTAAAGGTGTTGAATACGCCACCCACAAGCCCTTTCCTGATCTTTTCTTCAACGCCTTTGCTCATAGTTGGCCCCGTAACATCAAACCCAATTGAAGGCAAATTGAGTTGACCGATTTTTTCCTGGAGTGTCATGCGCTTCATCAGGTCTGAAATGAAGGCATTCATTTTGGCATCCGATTTTTCCTGGGCTGTCGCGCTTCCTGCAGCTAATAGCAAAAAAAGGAATAGAGTTTTCCCTATACGATACATGAAAATAATTTTTTGGGAAATTACTTTTTTTTGAACAAATACAAGTGTAAAATTCGTTGTTCGTTGCTTCTTGCTTCTTGCGCATTGCTAATTTATATTTCGCTTCGGCAAGCTCAGCGAGCACCGTATTCTTGCGTATTGCTCCTTTTTCTCACACAAACTTCATCAACTCATACTCTCTTCCCAATATCGTCTTGTGATCGGCTCCCAGCCAGTTGCCTAACAAGGTAGCATATACGCTTTTGAAATCTATATTATATTTCAGATCGCCCTGGTCGAGATTGGTGAGGTCAGGCAATTCATTGATCAATCCTTTTTGTTTGAGTCCTCCTCCGATAAAGAACATATTATTGGCAGTGCCATGGTCAGTACCGCCGCTTGCATTCTGAGCTACCCTTCTTCCGAATTCACTAAACGTGGTAACTACCACATCCTGGAAACGATTGTTGTTTTTTAAATCCTGCACAAAGGGTTTGATAGCGTCATTCAATTGAGCAAACAGCCTTTGTTGCTGAGCTTCCTGGTTTACATGCGTATCAAAACTACCGAGACTCACATAATATACCTTGGTATTGATATCGCTCAGGATAAGAGATGCAATAGTTTTTAAGTTCCTTGCAATGGATGTAGAAGGGTACACCACTGCTGAATGATAGCTTCGGCTTTGCTGGTAGATGTAATCAGCGCTACTCAATGTCTCGCTGAGTGTTTTGTACAAATAATCGGCTGCAGCCTCATGTTCTTCGTGAGATTCGTTGATCTGTCTGAAGTATTTCTCATTGCTGGTACTGAATAATTTCCTGGGATCGGTAAGTGCAAGGCCTTTTATATTTTCTCCTTTCAATGCGAGGCTGAGTACATCATCTACCTCGAGTGCCTGGGTAGGATGCGCACAACCACTGCATTGTGCATCAAGATACCGGCCTACCCAGCCTGTTGCCAGGTATTGATGACTATCACTTGCGGTTTGCCATATATCCATACTTCTGAAATGAGAACGGTCTGGGTTGGGATACCCGACATTGTTCATAATACCGAGGCTGCCTTCATCATACAATTCCTTGAAATAAGTGAGCGCCGGATGAATACCCGCCTCATCAGTAAGAGAAAGTGCATCTTTTTTTTGAATACCAAGCCTTGGCCTGCCTTTATAGTAAATGTCATTTCTTACGGGAATAATGGTGTTCAAGCCATCATTACCTCCGCTCAGTTGTAATACTACCAGCACCTTATTGCCAGGCGGAACCATGTTTCTCTTTTCGAATGCTTTCAAAAACTTTGGCAGCATCACACTGGCAGTGGCCAGTGATCCGATTTGTAAAAACTCTTTGCGCTTGATCAGCATATAAATTATTTTTTCAGGGTTTAGGATTTTAGCATAGTTGATATTCGGGCGTGCTCATCACATCTACGATGATGGACTTGGTGTATGCATCTCTTGATGATGCGTCAGCATACCGGTTGAGTACTGTTTGAGGAATTCTGCTTTTTGATTGCAACAGGTAGTTGGAAATGGATGCTGCAAGTGCGTCGCGTTTTACTTTTCTGAAAGCGCCACTCACTGCATTCCAGTCAACATTCGATTGTATTTTAAATGATTTTGGAAGTGTGTCCACACCTTCCTTTCCCATCATCACATCATCATCATCCTTGGGCCTGATAGAAAACGTATCATCCATTGCCAATATTTGTGGCATACGCAGCCTGAGCATCAGGGCGCTGCTGTCTATCCAGTTTTTACCTCCGGGCCAGCCGGCTACGTTGGGTGGATAGAATAATACCTGGCCTAATGTACGTTGGAAAAGAAGTTGCAACTCCGGCCTTTCTAATTCCATTGGCAACATTCTTCGGATCCCTACCAGTAATTCAATTGGTGATTTGATTCTTGTTCCGATATTTTTTTCATCATAAAACCAGTCTGAAGAAAAAATCGTTTCGAGTAGCTGACCTATGTTGTAATTACTCTGATGGAAACCTTCGGCTAATTGCAATACTCTTGGCTCATCTACTTCGTCATTCACAAAGAAGGAGTAGATTTTCCTGGTTATAAATTTTGCCGTTGCTTTTTGCTCCAGGATGATATCGATAATGTCATCACCATCAAAATTTCCTGTACGGCCCAGAAAGGTTTTATTTCCTGTATCGTGTAAGTTAGGACGCTCCAAAAACTCTCCTTTCAGGTTGAAGCCCCATCCTGTGAAAGCCCGCGCACTTTCCTTAATATCCTGTTCTGTATAATTCCCCCTGCCCATCGTAAACAATTCCATCACTTCACGGGCAAAATTTTCATTGGGATGTTGTTTTTTGTTTTGTTGGTTATTGAGAAATGATAGCATTGCAGGTGTCTTACTCACACCACGCAGCAGGTCACCAAAATTACCCAAAGCATTCTGCCGGACCACGTCCAGCAACTGTTGCTGGAAATAGATATTTACAATTCTGCATGCAAAGTGCCCATGCCAGAATAGGCTTGCTTTTTCGCGCATTTGGGCTTCGCTATTTGTCATTTCAGAAAGCCAGTAGAGGTTCAGGCTTTTGATATCATCTGCAGATTGCTTACGCATTTGTTTTCTTTGTTCAGGGGTTGGATTTTCTATACGGCCTATTTCCTGTATCCCTTTTACAAGGCCATCCACAGTGCCCGTAGCTACATCAATGTATTTTGGGGTTTTGGCTGATGTTTTTATCAGCAGGTGCAAGAGTTCTTTGGGTGTAGTCTTGTCCAATTCGTTGACATTCTCAATCATTGGGCCGAAGGCGGCACGCCACAAAAGGTGTTGGTTTTTTTGCTGGTTGGTTGGCATAAGATTTTATAATTGTAACGACTCGATGGGGTCAGACTGAAGGCGGCTTCCAAAGTTTAAAATCAAATCTTTGAATTAAGGTTAAAATCCAACAAATACTAAACATTGTTGTGACTCTTTCCCAATTGCTTAATGGTAAGTTGATACCTGGTATTGAGTGAAATAGAAAAATCTGAACTGTCCAGAATGCCTTTGGTAGTTTCATTTTCCATGAGTTGCTGGGCAAGTTCCACAGCAATCGGTGAATCGTGAATGATATTGGATACTTTTCCTTTGTGAAATTCAATCTTGAATTTGAATCCTGTCTTACGAATACTGGCACCTTCAAAGTCCAGTTTGTTCAGTTCGAGGACTTGCGGCTTACCTTCAGATTTCTTCATCAAGATTTTCATAACAGGAACATACTTCTGCCAGATGTGCTTGTACATTAAGGTAGATTTTTTGTAAGAAGATTTGCGCTATGTAAAAAAGCGCTTTCCCAATTCCTTCACAATTTAGCTGCCAATAAATGTATGATTTTTTTCGACTATGAGTCAAAACAATTATATCCGCCCGGCACTGCATCATGTTTTAAAGTATTTTTGAAACCTATTAAATCTAAAATGAAACACAACTTTAATGCAGGGCCTTCGCATTTGCCCACTGAGGTTTTAGAACAGGTAATATCCTCAATCACCAATTTTTCCGGAACAGGGTTGTCCATACTTGAGATAGGGCATCGGACTCCTCCATTCGAGGAGGTAGTTGATGAAGCCAGACAATTGATTCGCGATCTTATGCAATTAGATGCAGACCATGAGGTGCTTTTTCTCCATGGTGGTGCTACCACACAGTTTATGCAGATACCCATGAATCTTTTGGATGAGGGCGAAACCGTTGCTATTGCTCACACTGGAGTATGGAGCAAAAAAGCAATTCGCGAAGCAAAGTGTTTTGGAAATGTGGCGGTCGTTTGCAGCAGTGAACCTGAAAACTTTAATCACATTCCCAAAAAATTATCTATTCCTGAAAATGCCAAATACTTTCATATCACTTCCAACAATACCATTTATGGTACGCAATGGCATGACATTCCACAGTCGCCGGTACCTTTGGTTGCAGACATGTCGAGTGATATTCTGAGCCGTCAATTGGATTTTAATTCTTTTGACCTGATCTAT
>JBDHYH010000157.1:0-5976 GCA_039811325.1 Chitinophagaceae bacterium
AAAATTCGTAAAATGAAAACAAAGATCTTTTTATTCCTCGCAATATTTCTTTTTGCAGGATACTATGGTGTAAATGCCCAGGCAATCAAAGCACATCAAAAAGTAGAACGTCACCGTATTCACAATGGTGTCAAGAGTGGTGAAGTGACCAAAGGAGAACAAAAAGTGCTGAATCATCGGATGCATGATGTGAAGCAGGATGCAAAACTTGCTAAGTCAGATGGTAAGGTCACAAAACCTGAAAGAAAGATGATCGCCAAAGAGCAAAAGAAGAACAGCAAAATGATCTACAAGGCAAAACATAATGACAGGAAACAACCTTAATATAGCAAGCGGTTATTTTGGAGTTATGCCCGGGCACAATGTCCGGGTTTTTTTATGCCCTGAATTCTCCAAGCCCTTCCCTGATCACAGTCCATTCGCCGGCAGTACAATCTACTACTGTAGAAGGAACAAAGCCACCGGTACCTCCATCGATTACAGCATCTACAATATTTCCAAACTTGTCTTCAATGTACTCCGGGTCTGTATATTCTTCTATCATCTCGCCCGGAAGCGAAGTACTCAGCAGAGGATGACCCAGGGCCTCCAGCAGCATCATGCATATCTTATTATCAGGCACCCTAAGCCCTATCGTGTCCTTTTTACTTTTCAGAATTTTTGGCACCTGTTTGCTTGCCGGAAGTATAAATGTAAACGGGCCGGGCAGGTTTCCCTTTAGCATCCTGTAGAGTGGCGTATCTATGCTTTTCGTGTAATCACTCAGGTGACTCAGGTCGCGGCATATAAATGAAAGTTGTGCTTTTTTGGGATCCAGGTTTTTGATGCGGCAGATCCGTTCTACTGCCTTATGCTGAAAAATATCGCATCCCAATCCGTATATCGTATCTGTTGGATAGATCACTATGCCTCCATCACGGATAATTCTTACGGCCTGGTCTATTAGCCGTGGCTGTGGATCTTTGGGATGAATATTGAGCAACATACATTTTAAAGATAGAAAATCTTTGATTGATGTGTCAGTGTATTAAAAAGAATTTGCCCTGGTTGATGGATTCTTATTTCCCCTTTGACTCTAAATCCTTTTTGACAAATCTGTTAATAATGCATACTGGAAAATAATATGATATGCAGCATCATCGGTCTAAAATATTTCACGAGTTTTTAATTCAAATGAAACATAGGAAATTATTCGGTTGAAAATGATTCTAAGAATTGCCTCGCTGTCATTACTTCAATTTCTGAAAAATAAAAATCGCTTACGTCTTCAGTGATAATATAGTTGCACTTGCAGGATTTAGCTGCAAAATATTCAATACCATCTTCAAAATCGGTTACCTGCTTATTGCTGACAGCCTGCATCACGACTGATTTATTTATTTCAGTAATAAGAAGTTTTTCGGCTAAGAGACCTACTTTTTTCTTAGCAATCTGTGCTCCACTTTTCTTTTCAGAAAAATAAAAGGCTATTGCCAGGCAAACAGGTGATGTGAAGAAAGAAAAGCGGCTTTGCCCCGCAAGACTCAAAATCCTTGAAGACCAGGTATAAAGAGGGTATTCTTTATTCAATACAGAAACAAGAATATGGGCGTCCAGAAAGACTCTCATTTCTTTGAATTAAAATATTCTTGTTTTAGGCTTTTTCTCTTACGGGATTTGGTAAGATAGGTTGCTTCTCCTTCGGAAACTATTCTTACCCAATCTTTGATAGGAAAATCCTCAAGCGAATGGTAGTTGTCGCTGGTAACTTTTCTAAGAAGAAATTCAGTAAGCCTTGAAAGACTGATATGATTTTTCTCCGCATACTTTTTTGCCTTCTTAATAACTGTTTCATCAAAACTCAATGTTATTTTACTATCCATCTTTTTTTACGACAAAAATATTATTTTTATACGTATAAATCAATTTATCGGTAACAAGGCTCTGTGAAAGCCTGGTTCTTATTTCTTCTTCACATCCCCTAACGTATATGTATAGCTTAAATTAGGTCGTGCAATCATTTTCCCATTGCTTTTATTCAGCACTTCAAAGCGGGTTCCGATCTCGCTTCGCTGACTGATTCCGAAATCAGCACCGAGTGCACTCTTCTGTCTGTGGAAAGAATAATCACCATGATCCACGCTGAGATAATTTTCTGTAAACACATAAAGGTCCACATCATTGCTGATCTCGTAACTTAAAGTGAGCCTGTTGCGCAGGAAATATTCTATGGGATTAATGGAAAGATGTTCTTTCTTCAACGATATGAATTCCTGTTGTAGTGTTGGCCTGTAGGCGATTTTCCATCTCCTGGCAGGGTTGTAATCAAAGGTGATGGAATACCGGATGTCGTGATAATTTCCTTTTGGCTCCATTCCGTACCGGTGATCAATTCCGGCCTTCATCCAGGAGTTGACCTTATATCCCACTTCTGTTCCGATTACTGACTTGTCATATTTGCTCATATTCTTATCTAAATACAAATAATAGGTACCGGCAATGGATAATTTTTTATTGAATTTATGTTTCAACGAAACATTAGGCCTGGCTTCCCAATCATCAAAAACCTGTGCCTGGGTTTGCATTCCAATAAAAAGTACGAGCAGGAATAGGAATAAAGTTTTATTAGTGGGGTACATTTTTTTATTATAAATGGTGATTAAAAAATTTCCTTTTTGTAGGTGCCGGAGTAAGGTAAATACCCCGACCAAAGAGGCGAAGTATTTAACCTCCAAACCTAAATATGATTGGTACTTGCTTTTGCTGCGTTGTTGTTTTCTTTGCTGTAATTGGGAATCATGTCTATCAGGCTTTCGTTGCTTCCATTTGAATAATGGGCCTTGATCACTGCAACATCCTGCATCAGGTCAATGCTGACCACATCCACTTTATAGATTGACAATCCGGTACGGTTGCGCAGGTCTTCCATCATTTCGCTTCTCATCCCTGGCTTGATCAGGTCTATACGTTCGTAAATGATATCCTGGGTGAGCGGGACTGGCACAGGTGTGGCAGTTGCTGATTTCTCACTTTTGGAGCCTTTGTCTTTTGCAACTTTGGTAGGAGTTATATTGATGCCCTTGTCCATAAACATGGGAAGCAAAATGATAAATGCATTGGCGCTGATCAAAACGATATAATTGTCCTGGGCTGTTGCCAGGGAGTTGATCAGGCCTAAGGCTACACTTATAAACAGATAACCCATTTC
Organism: Chitinophagaceae bacterium; assembly: GCA_039811325.1. GTDB lineage: Bacteria > Bacteroidota > Bacteroidia > Chitinophagales > Chitinophagaceae > Ginsengibacter. The sequence continues at coordinate 3,188 of JBDHYH010000157.1, forward strand.
CTTGATCGGTACGGTAACGGTACGATAGCGCATGATGGAAAAAATAGCAAACAATCCGAAAGCAAATCCTACTTCCAGGTTAGCGCCACTGAGTAAGTAGCAGAGCAGGAAGTTGACACAGTTGAAAAGTATGAGCGTGAACTGAAAGTCTTTGTTCTGATGACGCCTGTAATAGATAAGGTGTACAAGTACGAAAATAGCCGCAAAGTTGATGACGAGACGGATTCCCAACTGCTGAAGATCGAAATCTTTCATAACGTTATCAACAATACTGGTTTCTTGAGCGAATGCCGGTATCATATTAAAGGTGAGAAATGCCGGAAGCAGGAAAAGTAACTTTTTCATGATTTTGTTTTTTTAGATTTAGGACAGGGATAACTGTTGTAATTTGATTTTGTCGATTCTTCGCAACAGGGGTTTGAAGGAATTGTATTTTATTTCAGGATGGGTTAGAATGAGGCCAAGCACATATTTGCTGATGCTGGAGGGGTAAACACGCATTGATCTGAGTGCAGCAACAATACCGCTGAGCATTGAAGTTTTTGATTGCTTTACTTCAATGATAGCAATGTCGCTTACCCTGATTTCTTTACCTGGAATTTCAGGATCGCGAAAGGCGACATTTACGTCTATGGTACACCGTTCGGTTCTTGCCTTGTTCACCAGGGTGATGCGTGTGAAGGAGTTGTGCAATGCCGGCATTAGCCTGCCTGCCAGTTCCTTGTTGTAAAGCGATCTGATCTTTTTTCTCTGGACGCCAGATAGATCAGCGCTTGATTCCCTCAGGGATTCTCTCAGTTTATTTGTACGGATGTTACTCTTCATCTTGATTTCAAAGAAGTGAAGATTGTTTTCTTTATAGGTTCTTGTTCTTACTTTGATCCGGCTTGAGAGGCGATTGTGATGGTCTTTGTAAAACCGGTAGTCTGAAGTGTCGAAGTAAGTGGTATTATAACTGAAAGTCCTGTGCCCATCGATCTCGAGGACGGAATATTGGTTGTGGTTCAAAAGACGGATAATCGCCGGAAGTCCGCTGATCGGGATGATGTATTTCCTATCGACACGATTCAGAAGTTTGACACTGTCCAATCCTTTCAAAGAGATCGGATCGAGGTTTCCTAACAGCGCGGGAGCAAGTACTTTTTCCATAGTTTCCATTTTTAAATTTTGAAGTTCATGATGGTGTTCCATATTCTTAAAACAGAAGAAAGGAAAAAACCCCCATGCCGGAGAAAAGAATTTTTCTGTAAGAAATTGTTTTGATTAAAAAGATCATTGTAGTTCGGCAAACTTGGGCTAATGCTTAGTGAGAAAGGGTTTGGGTTGACTATCCCTTCCTTTAATGGCGGGGCAATGGAAACCGCACTCTACAAGGGCTTTAGCCCAATTTGAAAAGTTGGAAGCAGGACAATCATAAAAAAGTATATAGGTGAAAATAGCAGCACTGTTGTCCCTGCTATATCATTGAACACATATAGTGTTCATCTAATATTTGGAGGCAGTGATAGAATGACTCTAGGTAAGGTCATTGTTGTTAAGACGGGAGATTCTAATCCTGGAGCCTCGTAAGTATCAAACGGTATTTATTAAAAATGCCGTTTTTTGTAACGAACCCCACGTATTTTCCTTCCTCGTCATTTACCGGCAATACACGCAAGTCCAGGCTGTCCATGATCTGCATGACGTCATCCATAGCAGTATCGATGGAGATTACTTTCTGCGGTGGTTGCGCAATGTCCTTTATCAGCCGATTTCTGTCTTCCTGGTTTTTACTCATCAAAAGTTCCAGCAGGTGGTCGCTGAATAGGAGTCCGGTTAGAATGCGGTCGTCATCCACCACAGGGAATACATTCCTGTGTGTGTGTACTATATCGTTGCTTCTGCTTTCGGGGGTATCATCAGGATGAAGAATGACAAAATCCTTTTCTATCAGGTATTTCAATTTGATACTCCTTAAAACATTATTGTCTTTGTTGTCTGATGAAAAGATAGTGCCCTGGTCTGCAAGCACCCTTGTGTAGATGGAATATTTCAGAATGCCCTTATTGATAAAATAGGAAAGCGCCGACACAATCATCAGCGGCACCATCAGGATGTAACCACCCGTGATTTCAGCGGCGAGAAAGATACCGGTGAGTGGCGCATGCATCATTCCGCTCACCGAAGCGGCCATCCCGGCTATCATGAAGTTGGTAACGTTCAGTTGCACCATCCCTGTTTGATTGAGCCCAAAAGCAAAAACAAATCCAATCAGTCCGCCTGCAACTACACTTGGGGCAAACATACCCCCATTACCTCCGCAGGCCATGGTAATCACACTGGCAAATGTTTTGCCTACCAGAGATAATGCGCCAAACAGAATCAGCGCCCACGCTGCATCTTGAAACTGCGGAAAAAGACTATTGGCCAGCAATGATTGATAATCGCCATCCAGGAGTTTTTGGATGGTAATATAACCTTCACCATACAAGGCAGGCATCAGCGCTATCAATACACCAAGTATGAGCCCTCCTATCCATACTCTTTGATAACGGTTTTTTATTCTATCGAATGACCTGTATAGGTTCCTGTTTAATTTGCTGTAATAAACAGAAAACAAACCTACCACCAGTCCAAAAGTGATGTAATACCAAATAGCTTCTATAGCCCAACCTTCAGTCACCAGGACAAACAACGGCTCATTATAGATCAATTTTGAAATAACGGATGAAAGTGCTGCTGCTACTAACAGCGGAATGACAGCAGGAATAGAAAATTCAGGAAGCAACACTTCTATTGCGAAGATCATT
>JBDHYH010000158.1:0-5913 GCA_039811325.1 Chitinophagaceae bacterium
CAGGGAATCTATTTCAGAACCAGTGAACAAATTAATATTGTCGATATTGAAAGCGGTGAGAAAAACTGGAAGAAAGGGTTTAAAGTAAAGAATTGTATTGGGTATAATGAAGATGTCAATACCGGCTATGTTTATGGCAATAACAAAGTCTATAAGGTGGATTTCAGAAATGGTGAGTTAAATGAATGGCTTCAGAGCCTGGAATTTAAACAAGGTGAAGAACCCAATACACTAAGCCTCTACGATGGTAAGATTTTTATTTCAGGAGATCAGAATGCATCTCTGTACGATAAAGAAGGAAAACTCTTATACCATACTTACATTGAACCACCAGGCCGAACAATGTCTGGCAAAATACTATCAGGGCTTGGAGGGGCAGCAAGCCTGGCGGTAGGAGCAGCAGGTGCTGCTCAATCAGCTCAGCTCAGCTACGCTAAAGGATATTATGGAAGCACTGACCCTTCATTGGACAGGAGTATTAAAAGTTCCAGCGATTTGTCCAATGCCGGGTTTAATTCCGCCATTGCAGGATTCAAGAGTATTAACCGGAGATTTAGTGCCACTGCGCAGGCAAATGGTTTTGTAGCAATGCTTACCAAATTTGGAAGCAACCAGGGCAAAGACGCCGGAATAACTATTGTCAATAAATCTGATGGTTCAAGGACCAGTGATATGATTTTGGGAGATAAGAAAGATCCTGATTACAAAATGGACGAACTGGAACGTGTAATTTATTATAGGAGTGGGGGCAATACTCTCGAAGGGTTTAAGTTTTAAAATGGTGGTTTTTTAAATGTAAGCCGTTTCTTTAATTAGAGCGGCTTCTTTTTGTTGAAATAAAATAGAACCTGCAGGAAAGCCGATTATTTAGAATTTAAATTTCAAATTCCTTTTCATTTATTAAATGTGAAATATATTGCTGCTTATAAAAATTCTCTAATACCAATGCACTGCTTTAGCGTATCACGCCAATGGATTGTAATCATTAGCTTCTTTATTGGAATACCCGTTGGTGTTTCTCAAACCAAGAGCTACACAGATAGCCTCATCAGCGAATTGGAAAAGCAGCCGTCCAGGAATGTAAAAGGCCAGCAAGAGCTTTATGAAAGTATCATTGGGGAGTTGGTAGAGTATGATTCCCTAAAGGCTGAAAGATATCTCAATGGTTGGAAAAAATATTTTTATAACTCCGGGGCAGGCAAAAAAATATTTTATCACAAAAACAGGAGTATCCTCCTGATGAATTTCTCAAATTTCAACGGTGCACTCACAGAAATATATAAGGGGATTTCCATTGCTACAAAAGAGAAATATCAGCTTGACCTTGCAGACTTGTACAATAACCGCGCAAATGTGTATTCTGAATTGGAAAAAGATGATAATGCAATAGCTGACTATGATTCATCGTCCGTTATCTATCGCCGGCTGGGTAGGAAGGCAGATGAGGCTTTGGTGCTTGGCAACAAGGCAAATCTATATGGAGCAAAAGCAAATTTTAGGGAAGCGGTTCCTTTGGCTTTGAAATCATTGAAAATAAGGGAGGAATTAAAAAACGAACCAGGTATGGCCAACACTTCGTTTAACCTGGCAATTTTTTTTAAAAATATGAGGCGTTATGATGAAGCCTTAAACTATCTCGCTTTCCCGGAAATGTATTATCGAAAAACAAATAATGAAAAATCACTTGCAAGAGTTTTTCTGGCCAAGGGCTCAACTTATCGTTCCAAAAAAATGTACCGGGAGAGCAAAGCGTATTTTCTAAAATCCATTCCGACCCTTGAAAAGTATGATTTCAAAGGAGGCCTTGTGAATGCCTATGAAAATCTTGGAACGCTTGCAGCAGTAGCTGATAGCAATGAAAAGGAAGCGTTGAACTATTATTTAAAAGCTGAAAAAATCGTATCGGAGCTCAACAATGTTCAAGGTACTATCAGCACAGGAATTAATGTAGCTCAGTCGCTCCTTGTGCTTCAGCAATATGATGCCTTTGAAGAGAAGATTAGCGTTATTGAAAAATTAGCACGCGAAAACCAATACAGCCAGGAATTGCAGGAGATCCTTAAATTGAAAATGAACTACGCCTTCAACAAGAAGGGAATTAATGAAGGTAGCAGATACTTTGAAGAATTCGAAAAGCTCAGGGATTCTATCAGCAGCAAAGACATTCAACAACAGATCAGCGATCTTAGAGTCAGGTATGAAACAGACAAGAAGGAAACTCAGATTCAATTACTTAACAGCGCCAATGCATTACAACAGCAAACCCTGGCTAAAAATAAATTGCTGCTGCTGAATAATAAACTTGAATTAGAGAGAAAAGATTTGCAGATTAGTAACCAGGAATTGAATCTCAGGAATGTAGATTTCGTTTTGGCAAATAATGACCTGGAATTAAAAAACCGGGAACAGAAAATAAACATCCTGAGCCTCAGTGATAAAAATAAAACACTCAAAATCGATGAAAAAAACCGTCAACTTATTTTTGGCCTGGTTGCATTTTTGATGGTGACGGTGTTGGGGATTTTATTTTACAACCGGGCAAAGTTGAAGCAGAAGGCACAACTCCAGGCAGCAATCATAAAGGAACAGGACAGTGCAGCCAGGGCAGTCATAGGAGCTGAGGAGAATGAACGTTCGCGCATGAGCCAAAACCTGCACGATGGCCTTGGGCAATTATTAAGCGCAGCTAAGATGAATCTTCAGGCAGCTATTGAGCATTTACCTCCCGACGAAAAAGCTGGTAAGATTTATTCAAATGCACTACATCTGGTGGATGAATCTATCATGGAGATGCGTAGTGTATCGCACCAGATGGTGACCAATAATGTCATCAGGAAAGGGCTTGCCAATGCATTGAAAGAATTGGTAGAAAGAATTGAGAATAATAATCTGAAAATTACAGTCCATGTAAATGGGTTATTGGAAAAATTAAATCCTGAAATTCAAATTATGGTGTATCGCATATTGCAGGAAAGCATTCATAATGTAGTAAAACATGCAGATGCCAATAAGATTGATATTCTTTTGGATGCTGACAACGGCATGCTCACCGCGATTGTTCAAGATAATGGAAAAGGATTTGTTATTTCATCTGTGAAGAGCAGAAAAGGGATTGGACTTGACAATATTGAAACCCGTGTAAAGTTTTTGAAAGGGGTTATGAAATTGACAAGCGCCCCCGGCCAGGGGACTATTCTCGATATCAGGATTCCGCTGGAACCATGAGTGGGCACAATTTTTTTATTCAAGCATAAATATTGTTTTGTATGCAAGTAAGAATAGCCATTTTAGACGATCATCAGATTGTAATTGACGGGTTGAAGCTATTGTTGGAAAATGAGGAAGATTTGAAAGTGATCTTTGAAAGTGATAATGGATTTGAATTTATCGAAAAGCTGCATACACTTCAGGTGGATATTGTTTTGATAGATCTCATTATGCCAAAATTGAGCGGTTATGAAACTGCCGTGATGTTGCAGGAGAAATTTCCCGGTATTAAAATTATCATCCTGTCAATGAACAATGATGCCAAAACAATTTACGATCTGGTTGAGAGAGCAGATATCAAAGGCTTTCTCCCCAAATCCGTCAACAAATCTGAACTGCTGGCTGCTATATATAAAGTGAATAGCGGAGGAATTTATTTTTCAGATGAACTGATCGAGGAACTTCAATCCTGTCGGGAAATAGTCTCGCAAAAAGACCAGTTGATGCTTTCTGACCGGGAGATTGAAATTGTCAGGATGGTTTGCCGTGGACTTACAAATAAAGAAATTGCTACTGATTTGTACATCAGTGAATTTACAGTATCGACTCACCGAAAGAATATTTTCAGAAAGACAGATACACATAATGTAGCCTCGTTAATAGCGCTTGCAACCAAACTGAATCTTCTTCCAAAAGTGTAAACAGGAATGGTGATTGCAGGACAAGGTTATTGAATCAATATCCATTTGAAATAAAGTAAGTATTCTTATAATTGCCCCCTGATACTTTCAATTACTTTATTTAACCCTGATGTGTCCTGACCTCCTGCAGTGGCAAGCAGGCCATTACCACCACCTCCGCCATTGATCAGTGATGAAATGGACTTGATGAGTTTACCGGCATCCAACGAATTGGATTTTTGAATGGATTCGCTTACTGTAATTGCTACCACTGCTTTGCCATTGTGAACAGAAGTAAGCACCATCACATAATCTTTAGAGAATGTTTTCAGCTGGATGCAAATCTCTCTCAGCATTTGAGTATCTGCGTCATCTAAACTTGCACCAATGAATGATACGCTATTCAGAGTTTGCGCATTTTCGGCAAATTGTTTTGCAAGAGCCTGAGCCCTTTCCTTAGCCATTCGCTCTGCGGATTTCTTGAGGGTTGAATTTTCATCTGTAAGTGTATCCAGTGCTTTCAGTAAATCTTTTGGATTTTTTAACCTGGTTTTGATTTCATTTAATGTATGAAGTTCTTTTCCCAAATATCTTTCGGCAGCATCCCCTGTCAATGCTTCTATCCTACGTACTCCTGCACCCACAGCAGTTTCAGCAGTAATTTTAAAATATCCCAGATCACCGGTGCGTGCCACGTGTGTGCCTCCGCAAAGCTCTACGGAAAAACGTTCATCCATTGAAACAACTCTTACTGTATCTCCGTATTTTTCTCCAAACAAAGCCATCGCACCTTTCTGCAATGCTTTTTCTTTAGGTAAAAGCTCTATTTGTACCGGATCATTTTTCCGGATATGCTGATTGACGATTCTTTCAATTTCGAGAAGTTCCTCTTCAGTCACTTTACTGAAATGAGAGAAATCAAAACGCAAATAATCTGCATTCACAAGGCTGCCTTTTTGTGCAACATGCGTTCCCAATACTTTCCGAAGTGCAGCGTGCAAAAGATGTGTTGCACTGTGATGCAACATCGTTGCTCTCCTCTTTTCTGTATCAATTTTTGCATGGATAGATTGTTCAGGGTCAGCAGGAACCTTATCTGCATAATGAATGATGAGGTTATTCTCTTTTTTGGTATCCAATACATGAATTACTTCATCACCGGAAGTCAGAGTTCCTGTATCGCCCACCTGTCCACCACTTTCAGCATAGAATGGTGTTTGGTCCAGCACAATCTGAAAAGCATTTTTTCCCTGAGATTGAATACGCCTGTATTTCAAAATGCGGCTCTGAGTTTCCATTACTTCATAACCTTTGAAAACAGTATCACCTTCATGCACTTCTACCCAGTCACCTGTGGTGAGTTGGGTGGCGGCGCGGCTTCTGTCTTTCTGTTGTTTCATACAATCTGCGAAACCTTTCATATCAACAGTGGCCTTGTTTTCAGAAGCAATCAACTGTGTCAGGTCAACAGGAAATCCGTAGGTATCAAAAAGTTCGAAAGCAATATCACCTTTGACTAAATCCTTATTTTCCAATAATATCTGATCCAGCCTTTTCAATCCGGAATCTAAAGTTTTCAAAAAACTATGCTCTTCCTCATGTATCACCTTTTCAAGAAAATCCTGCTGACGGATAGCTTCCGGAAATACTTCAGCAAACTGTTGTGCTATCATCGGCACAAGTTTAAAGAGCAATGGCTCCTTCACATCGAGATAGGTGAAATAATAGCGAACCGCTCTTCTCAGAATTCTGCGGATCACATAACCTGCTCCTGTATTGGAAGGCAACTGACCATCAGCCACCGGAAACACAACTGCGCGAATATGGTCTGCGATCACCCGAAATGCTATATCCTTGCGGCTTTGACTGCCTTCGTATTTTTGATGAGAAATTTTTTCAATCTCCGTGATGGTATTGCTGAAAATGTCAGTGTCGTAATTGCTTTTCTTTTTTTGAAGCACACGTACAAGTCTCTCGAAACCCATTCCGGTATCTACGTGTTTTGCCGGTAATGGATCAAGTGTAC
>JBDHYH010000159.1:0-5799 GCA_039811325.1 Chitinophagaceae bacterium
CGGGCTTTTTCTCAACCGGCTTTTTCATCAGCATATCAAAGTTGGTAAGTGAAGACTCCGTTTCGCGGTAAAGCAAAATAATATTACCAAGTTCCTGCAATGGAGCGAATATCGAAGTCGTGATAAACTGCATGGCAATCAGTTCCCCGGTGCTCAATACATTTCTGAAAATGAGCCATAGCAAGATGAAAAAAACAGATTGCTTCAAAAGATTCATGAAAGTGCCCTGAAAAAAAGAGAGCGTTCGCACCTTGCGCACCTTAAACATTTCCAGATCGAAAATCGTTTTCGTCCTTTCCTTCAATCGGCGTATCTCCGGAAATGTAAGCCCCAGGCTCTTTACAAGTTCTATGTTCCTCAATGATTCTGTAATCAGGCCCGCCTGAATATTGGTTTCCCTGTTGATAGCCCGTTGAGTCGCTTTTATTTTTCGGGTAAGCATTCCCGTTAATCCTCCGAGGAATACAACACCGATAAGAAATACCGGAATCAAAAACCAACTTTTAGTTACTGCATACCAGAGTAAAAAAATGACACCAATAATGGAGGTGAAAAGAATGCCTACAAGTGACTGCATGAAGCGCTGCATATCTGTCCGGACCTTTTGAAGCACAGACAAAGTTTCTCCACTGCGCTGTTCCTCATATTCCGCAAACGACAATCGCAGGGTCTGCCTCAATCCGTCATCAAAAATCTGCCTGCCGAGCCGTTGTACGGATAATCCGGTAAAATAGTCCTGGAACGCCTTACACGCTCTTGCCAATAACGCGACACCAATCGCAATACCCAGCCAGATCAGTACTCCTTTCATTAGTTGCTGCTCGGACATACCCGGCGAGGGTTTACCGTACGCATCGATGACCTTTCCAAAAATGATGGGATCCACCATTGACAGTACCTGGCTGATAGCAGCAAAAATCAAAGCAAGGAAGATGGTGAATCGCTGTGGCCTCAAATACTTCAGGAGCAATCGCATATTATTTAAAGATAAAGTTTCCTAAGTAAATGCCTTAGACATAAACAATGAATTGAACTGATAGTTTTCTGTTATGTAGAGGAGTAATAGATTCAAAAATCTAAACAATTCTATATATAAATAAAAAATATCTTAAAAATTTCCTTCAACGATTGATGACATTTCTCCACTTCATACGATAATATATCTAACTGGGATTTTTATTGCCACTAATAATGGTGAATTGCAATTGAATCTTCCGATTTCCAATTCCTGTCAAATACCACGGTACTGTTTCCCCTCGACTGCTCATTATCATTAAACATTTTTGCTGATGCGTAAAATATTCTACTCGCTTCCATTAAGCATGCTGTTCCCTATATTGTTATTTGCCCAAAAGCCGGTGCAAAAAATAACACCGACGGGCCCCGTGACGATTATGACGCAAAACGGACCACAGGAAATCTCGTCAGTAAGAGGCAAATTGCTCCCCAAACGGGTACAGCCCAAAAAAGTGCAGCAAAAAAAGGTGGCAAACTTTAAAGCCCCTGATATTTATAAGAGTTTTGAGAAGGTGCCGAAAAGAGTGGGTACCGGAAAACGTGGACAAAAAGAAAGAGAATTATTTATTTATTTTCCTCCTGCTCAAAACAAAGAATCGATGCTCAGGCAGATGAAGCCACAAGGCTACTTCGCCACCGTCACGCTCAATTCTCAAAGCGATGTCGACAACTTCAACACGAATTATCCTTCTTGTACATCTGTAGGTACATTAACCATTGAAGGCAATACCATTAACGACATCAGTGACCTGAGTGCTATTACCGATGCAGCAATGATTTCAGTAAAAAATACATCATTGACCGACCTGTCATCGCTTTCGTCACTTACCGCTATTACAGATTCTCTGGTCATTGAAAATAACAGTTCCCTTACTTCCTTTGGACTATCCAATGTATCCACACTCGGTGGTCTTGTATTACGCGACCTTCCTGCTCTGACTGCTATCGACAATTTCAATAGTTCGCTAACAGAAATTGCCAATGATGTAATTGTCTCCAACTGTGCAGTCACTTCGCTTTCAGGACTATCCTCGGTTGCCAATATTACCGGCGACCTGAAGATTACAAATTCTGCCATCATTTCACCAGGCATGTCAGCCCTGCGTACTGTTGGTTATATTTGGTATGACGGGAACAACCAAATGACCGATGCAGGTCTGTCGCTTATCACTCAGATGAACGGAATGCTCCTGAACAATTTACCACAGCTAACTTCACTTGGCACAAGTGAGTCCGGCCTCACCAACGGAAATATTGCAACTCTTTGGCTGGGTGGCATGCCCCAGTTGACAGATATTTCTTTTGTACAACAGCTTACTTCCGTTGCCAATATCATCGCAATGAATTGTGATGCCCTCACCAATCTTGATGCTTTCCAAAATATCACCAGCGCCCCTTATGGTATTTTTATTTACTCAAACGATGCACTTCAGAGTATTTCCGGCCTCAGCCAGATAACCTCTGTAGCTGATGACAAGGTGGAAATATCCTCCAATATGAATCTATCATCACTGAATGGGCTTCAAAATATTGTCGAAACTGATGCACTCTGGATTATCGATAATAGCAGTCTGACTTCGCTCAGTGCATTGAATCCGGCATTGGTAATTCACAATGTAAATGGGAACGACCTGCAGATTATGTACAACTCCAACCTTTCCGTATGCGATGTGCCCGCCATCTGTAACTACCTCAATAGTCCCAACGCAGGGAACCCTCAGATTACCGGGAATGCAGGAAGTTGTATTGATCTTTCCTCAGTAAACCAGGCATGCGGAGTAACGGGAGATTGTCCGGTAAAAAATACAATCACCTGGAATGGCTCTGTAAGCGATGACTGGACGGACGCTCAAAACTGGACTCCTAACCAGGTGCCGGATGAATGTTCTGTGGTTATCATTTCCGAGGGGACAGATTACGAACCTTACGCTTATGATGACATCACCATCGGCGGTTTGAAAATGGAAGATGCTTACTTGTGGATGAATGGATATAATCTGACCGTCACAGATACTTTCAATTTATCGAGTAGTTATATCGATGGATATGAGAATCTGAAAGTGCTGAAAGCAGGATTTCCCAATGTTAAATATTCTACCTTCTATGGAAACCAACTTCAGCTTTTGAATTTGAAAGACTCCGCCTACATCTATGGGAATTATTTCAGCAGTGATGTAACCATCACAGACTTTCCTTCGCGAGTGGGGCTGGTATTTGTTTTTGGCAATGAGACAAATGGCAATTACACTTTCACTAACAACAGTAGCTATGGCAATATGTACCTCGCCAATGGCAACGGCATGAGCGATTATTTCTATGGAGACCTAACCATCAACAACAATAGTACTTCCAGTATTTCCATAGGATTGGGAAACGATGAGCCGCTGTATGCAGAAGGACATGTTACGATCAACCAGGCAAACCCCAATAATGTGTATGTTGATAAAATCACCTTCGGTGGGGGAAGTTTCCAGCAATTGACAGTACCTCCAATAATCGGGGTAGGATTTTCGGCTTTGCAAAAAGGCCCTGTTGAATTAGGTCCTTTCGAAATCAAAAACCTCTTCTTCAGGAAAAGCAGTGGCTACCTATATCCTGATCAGGATATCATGGTGACCCAGCAATTGGTGATGGGCGCAGATAATGGAGTTTTTGGAAGTCAATTTGGTAAGATGCTCATCATTGGCCCACTGGCGACTGTGCTTGATGAGGATGGTATCAATGGAAGTTTTGTACAAGGGCCGATGAAAAAAATTGGAAATACTGCGTTCACATTCCCACTTGGCATATCTGTGGGGATGCCCAACTTTACCAATGGCAATCAGCAGGCCACAAATAGTTCATTCTCAAAGAGAGAACTCTATGGCGATTTCAAAGCCCCACTCAGCATTGCAGCACCATCAGAAACTACAGATGAATTTGTTGCAGAATACAAACGCAGCAATATGCAGAGTGATGGATATGACCCCGGCCAGCGTGAACCCGCTGTGGATGGCATTATCCCGGATGAATATTGGATTTTGAACCGCGAACGCGGAGGCGCGAATGTAGCCGTTACACTCAGTTACGATAAAAACCGCGTGGAAGTGCCCTTCGCTGCTTCCCAGCTTAATATCACAGGATGGAATGGCACCCAATGGATCGCACACGCGAAGGGTGCAACCACGGGAGATAACAACCGCGGTACAGTCACAACGGCAGCACCTTTGACACAAAACGGCCCCCTGGCATTCTTTGCACAAAATATCCGCACACCAATATTGACGATCCAGCCCCTGGCAGATACGATCATTTGCAAAGGCTCATCTTTCAAAGTTCATTTCACACTGGATACGGCAGCCCTGGAAGGAACTATCTTCAGGGTGGTCATGTCTGATGAAAATGGCGACTTTAGCGCCGACCTTGGAGTAGGTACCAAAACCACCTTTGTATCCGACAGCATTACACTAAGCATTCCTGCTTCATGGCTCACCACAGGAAGCCACTACCTGCTCAAAATAACTGGAGACCGACAGGCAATCACCAGCCAGAACACGATTGGCTTTACTGTAGAGGATAGGCCACAAGTAGCAGTGTCCATCACCGGTCCTGATGAAGTTTGTATTAATTCAGAAATAGCCAAATATCATCCTTCGGAAAAGGAAGCCGGCGTAACCTACAACTGGACCGTTTCAGGAGGAACATTTACAGTGGCAGATGATACAGCTTTTGTTACGTTCACTGCGGCAGGAAACAGGAATATTCAATTAACACCATCCAACAAATGTGGTAACGGGCAGGTGGTTTCCCGCACTATTGTGGTTAAACCCGGGGCGCCGGTTACAGCGCCGGTTTTGACCAATACCGGCAGATGGATACATACATCCACACCGCCGCCTGCTGAAAATGTAACTGCTATCAAATGGTATAAAAACGGGTCTTTGATTCCAGGTGAAACTGGTAATCAATATTACGCTTCAGGCGCAGGCACATTCACAGCAGAATTTGCTAATGATTGCGGCAGCAGCCCGGTATCCAACACCATCGTTTTTTCAAATGCGTCACAACCACAAACAATTACTTTCAATCCATTGCCCAATAAAACGTATGGTGAAGAACCGTTTGCCTTAGCGGCGACTTCCAGTTCCGGCCTTCCTGTAATGTACCAGCTCATATCAGGCCCCGGTAACATCACCGAAGGAATTTTTACCATCACCAAATCAGGAATCGTAGTCATCAGGGCTTATCAGCAGGGAGATAACAATTATGATACTGCTGCTTATGTTACTCAAAGTTTCACCATAGCCAAAGCAGCCCAAACAATTGTGTGGGACTCCATGCCGGATTATCATTATTCTGGAAGCACACTTTATATGACGCTTCCTCCCCAAAGTTCCGGTGAACTACCCGTAAGTTATCAAAGTACTTCGTCAAACATTTCATTATACTCTAACAACCTATGGATAACGGGTATTGGCAGTGTAACCATTACCGGTAGTCAGGGAGGAGACACCAATTATTTGCCGGCTACACCTGTCACCCACACATTTTGTGTCCGTGTTGCAGAACTAACTAATATTTCAGGAGCACAATTTGTTTGCCCCGGGCAGGAAGCCGTTTACAAAATCAATAAGATTCCGGGATTGCTTTACTCATGGAGATTATCTGATGGAACAAACTATGCTTCCAATGCCGATACGGTGAAAATTAACTGGGCCACTACCGGAAGTTATAAATTATATGTTTCTGCCACCGGGCCTTGCGGACCTGCCACAGCCACCGACTCTCTATCCATCACAGTGA
>JBDHYH010000160.1:0-5757 GCA_039811325.1 Chitinophagaceae bacterium
ATAAAAAAAGGGCCAGGATAAAAATCCAGCCCTGTTTTAAAATCCAATATCCTATGAAAAACCGAGACAAATATAGAAGAAATAAATTACAATTCACCGGGACGGTAATTTTATTTTCCACATTATTTACTTCAGGTTGTAACTTCCGAATCCTGCCGTCTGGAAGAGTCAATGATCTTCGGTCATATTTGATTGATACTAAGTGAGTAACAAAATAATAATAAGTATTGAGTGTGAACATTGCCTGTATAGGCTTTTTTTTGTTAATTCCCTGAGCACTACATCTTTGGGTTAGGATTAATCTTTGAAAGAAAGTCAGGTTATTATATCTGGATTGATCCATAAACCCAATTTTGCAGCCAACTGAAAAACCCGCGTTAATGCGGGAAGGGCAGATATATAAAATTTCCATTTACTTTTGCCGCCATTCTTAAAATTTGAATAATAGAAAACTCAGAATCATGCTAAAAGGGCTTCTTATTACTACATTACTTATTACCTCTTTATCACTTTTTGCACAAGATCAGACAGTAACAGATCTTAAGGAAAAGGCACTCACTGAAAAAAAATTACCCTCAAATGATAGTGGCAAAATATGGACAACAGGAGGCACATTTACTGTCAACCTCGGCCAGGGTAGCCAAAAGAACTGGGCAGCAGGTGGCGATGATTTCTCTTTTTCACTCAATTCATATTTTGGCTTGTGGGCACGATATAAAAAAGACAAGATCAGTTGGGACAATAGCGCTAATTTCAACTATGGTATCCTGAACACAACCAGCCAGGGTACCCGCAAGAATGATGACAGGATTGATCTTTCTTCAAAACTGGGATATGGGTTGACCAGGAATTTGAATGTGGCTTTCCTGGGTAACTTCCAAAGCCAGTTTTCCAAAGGATATAAATATTATGAAGACGCGCCACGGGAATTGTTGTCCAACTTTTTGTCGCCTGGATATCTGCTGTTCAGTATCGGTCTTGACTATAAACCAGTTGACGGGTTATCCATATTTGTATCTCCACTTACCAGCAGATGGGTGTTTGTCATGGACGACAGTCTTTCTGCCAAGGGGGTTTATGGTGTTACTCCCGGCAAGCATGTAAAAAATGAAATCGGCGCTTTTGCAAGCATTACATATAACAAAAAGTTCAACGATAAAATTTCTTATAGCGGCCGATTGGATCTCTTCAGCAATTACAAAAACCATCCGGAGAATGTCGACTTTATGATGAATAACATGGTGTCATTTCAATTGTCAAAAATCCTGACTGCAAACGTAGGATTGGATATGATCTATGATGACGATGTGAAATTATTTGGACCGAATAATAACTCACCCGCATTACAGATCAAGCAGGTAATGGGGGTTGGTTTTACAGTGAAGCTTTAGGATGATTGAGATAGCAATTGAAAGTGAAAAGTGAAATGCAATTTGCAAGAAGCAAGGAGCAAGAAGCAAGAAGCAAAAGGAAAAGCGGAAAACGTAAATTAAAAAGTGAGCAGCAAGAAGCAATAATAAATTCGATTTGCAATTGAATTACTATCTGTCCCGATGGCTATCCCAGACTGAGGAAATAAGAGAAATTTTTTCCTTAGGCATTAGCCCAATTGAACTGAAATTTATGAAAGGGAAACAATATAAGAATGGTTGAAAGGTTTATCGTTAATGATTAATTTGAGGTACAATTTCAAAACGCTACTCAGAAGACAGTTGAGAGTCCGAAACAAGTTCGGGTTGACGACAAACGAACAACGAACAGCGAATATCGTTCAACCCCCTCAACGCTCAACTCTGAACCCTCAACTCACTTCGCATCATACGCCCACTTCACCAGTGTGGCGCCCCAGGTGAAACCTCCACCAAATGCAGCAAGTACGATAAGATCTCCCTTCTTCAATTTGCTTTCCCATTCCCAGAGGCACAATGGAATGGTCGCTGAAGTAGTATTGCCGTAACGCTCAATATTGATCATTACTTTATCCATGCTCAAACCCATCCGGTTGGCAGTAGCATCTATAATTCTTTTATTTGCCTGGTGAGGTACCAGCCATGCGATATCATCGCCTGTGAGATGATTCCTCTGAAGTAAATCATAACTAACATCCGCCATTCCTTTAACGGCAAATTTAAAAACCGACTGTCCCTCCTGGTAGATGTAATGTTCCTTAGCCAAAACCGTTTCTACCGAAGCCGGTTTGGCAGAACCACCAGCCACCATTTTCAGATAATGTGCACCTGAGCCATCCGACTTCAGCAAACTGTCCTGGATACCATAGCCTTCACTATTTGGTTCTAACAAGATAGCTCCTGCCCCATCTCCAAAAAGGACACAGGTAGTACGGTCGCTGTAGTCAACGATGCCGCTCATCTTATCTGTCCCTACTACAACCACCTTTTTATAACGTCCGCTTTCAATAAAAGAAGTCCCGGTTGTAACTCCATAAAGAAATCCTGAACATGCAGCAGACAAGTCAAAACCAAATGCATTCACCGCACCTATTTTGTCGCAAACAATATTGGCCGTAGCCGGAAAAAACATATCAGGTGTCACCGTGCATACGATCATACAATCAATCTCCTCAGCTTTGATCCCCCGCTTATCCAGGAGGTTTTGTACAGCCGGTATTGCCATGGCCGATACACCAAGGCCTTCACCTTTCAGAATTCTTCTTTCAGAAATGCCGGTGCGGGTTCTGATCCACTCGTCATTGGTGTCCACCATCGTTTCCAGTTCAGCATTGGTGAGCCGGTATTCCGGAACGTAAGCGCCAACGGCAGTGATGGCAGCGGTTATCTTTTTGTTGTCAGTCATCGTTTTCTGCGTCATTGATTTTATGGCGCTAAAAGTACGATATAGTTGAGAAATTTATACGGTGCTGCATGAGGAACATTTTTTCGCTCCTGGCCCGGCTTAAAAATCACCATTCGAAATTCTATTGTAGAATCACTTTCTTCCGCTCACTGTACGTCCCATCTTCCACCTCTACAAAATAAATCCCCGGAACCAATCCTGAAAGATTCACATTGGCTTGCCTGGCATTTTTTACAGACAAAGATTTCTTCAAGATGCCACCATTATCATATACATTGATTTGTGTTATGGCACGTTTTGGTTGCATTGATTTTTGTTCTTCTGTGGCTGATAAATTCACATCACATGGTGCAGGAATATTGGGCACTACTACAAGCAAGATGCCATTCGAAGGATTTGGTGAAATGGTAAATTGTTCACAGCCGCCACCGCCTCCACTGCAATCGATGGATTTGAAACCAAAGGTATTGGTTGTAGTGCCGCAATAGTTCGTAGCATCAACTTTGAATACTGATGTCTGATTGGGTTGCCAGGAATAAAAATTGACATTATTACTGCTCTGATTCTAATGAATTGAATTTGTAATACAGAATGCCGATAGGATGGCCGTTCCAGGCGCTGAATGTATCCAGCATATTTTCTACATCATCTGGAGTATAGATTCCTGAAGGGTTATAGATAGAATGATACATTTCATAATAACCCTGTTTGAAATGGTCAGGAGTTGTAGTGTCTTCATCTACAGAGAGACCTGTGTGTTCATCCAAGTGGGCGATTGGGAAAACCCTGTCGTACAATACTCCTGTGGTTACATAGCTTTTGTTTAAAGGCTGCAGCCTGTAGTCTGCATAACTTTTCCAGGGAAGCGTATCCCACCCCTGTTGAGAAAAAGCAAATAAAGAAATAATTGAAAATAGAATTGTCAGATTGGTTTTGATGAATTTCATAAGCATGTTTTATAGTTTATTCTATTGTATATTTTAACCTGAATCTTCCATCAGTTATGGAAACAGAATCATTTCGATATGAATTATAAGCTTTGAAACGGAAAGTACCCTGAATAATTCTTTTAGTTTTGTTTAAAGAAATTATTTGTAATTGACCTATGTGTAAAGAATCCGTATCAAAACGATCATTTGATAATGTAGAATTTTTATAGGTTCCACCATTTACAATATTGCTATTTAAAAGATATGTATTTTCAATTACTTCGGGCTTATTGGTAATGCCTAATAAAATTGTTTCAAAACCAGCATTTCCGTTTATGAGTAACATTGTATCACCAAGTAATTTAGGAGCAGTACAATTCGCACAACTATTCGGCAAATACAATCTCCCGTCAATTTTACAACTGAAATAAAAATCATCCGAATTGGGATCAATATTTTTTTTACAGCTTGCAGCAGTTGCAATAAGGGAGATAACAATAAGAGAGAAAATTTTGAGATGTTTCATAAGTGTGGGTTTGAGGCAGGGATGAAGTTAGTTTAAATCATTTAGTTGTCGAAATACTTCTTTGCAGTGAATATACCCGTCATTAATGAGCGAAGACCTGGAATCAATGGAATGCAGCACTGTACAATTCATAATATGCCTGGATCCAATGCCGCGGGCCGGAAGTATCAGTTGTTTGGTTCTGCTGCTTGAAACGTTCAATATCTGCCACTGGAAATACTCTGTCATAAAGAATACCGGAATTGATATAGGTTTTATTGAGTTGCTGAAGCTTATAATCTGCAAAGTGTTGGTAGGGCAGTGTATCCCAGGAGGACTGCCCTATTGCGGTAGATAGCAGAAATATATGTAGAATCAATGCAAGGCTACGCCTTAGCAAGTTTTTAGTTTTCATAAGCATTAGCGTTTATGTTTTTACTTAATTGGTTGTGTATTTTAGACGGAACTTTCCATCAGTTATCTTGATAGTTTTATTTTGAACAGCATTATACGCTTCAAAATAAAAGGTGCCTGCAATGGTTTTATTGGTTTTATCTAATATTGATATGGTTAATTTGCCTGTTCTTAACGAATCAGTCCGAAAAATATCAGAAGGATTACCAATGGTATTATCAAAATCACCGGAATGTTTTGTTCTTTCATGATTTAAAGGACAAGTTCCTTTG
The DNA here is from genome assembly GCA_039811325.1 of Chitinophagaceae bacterium. Lineage (GTDB taxonomy): Bacteria > Bacteroidota > Bacteroidia > Chitinophagales > Chitinophagaceae > Ginsengibacter. Next base: position 4,935 of record JBDHYH010000160.1, read on the forward strand.
GTTACTGGTTTATCAAAAACACCAAAGCCTAATACCTCATGACCTCTATTTGCATTTAATAATAGAACCGTATCTCCTAAAATGATCATTCTCTCACAATTCGCACAATTATCCGGCACATATAACTTTCCATCCACTTTGCATTGAAAATAATATTCGGGTAAATGTTCTTTGTTGCACGAAGCGCTTAAGCAGACGATGGATATTAAAAGGAAAATGATGTATTTCATGTGTGAAAACTTTGAGAGAATGGATAGGTTAATTTTTTGCAATGATAGCCCCTAATTTGATAAACAAAAACAAGTATTGTTACCTGCTTTTGTTGAGCGAATTTTTAGTCCTCGTAATTAGCAGGATCTGGTTCCCAAGTTTGTTTTGCATAGTCAACCGACAAGTACCCAAAGAAAGGTATTTCAATTATTAAAAAATATTCAATCAAAAATACTCTTTAGAAATCGTTGACAACTTTGCAAAAATTTGGGATTCAGCTTTGAAATCAAAGTTCTAAACCAATTAACCCTAAATCCTTATTTTTGACCCCTTGTACTCACAGTTATGATCGCATACCTATCCGGAACCTTTTCTTACAAATCACCAGCCGTGGTGTATGTGGATGTGCATGGTGTAGGTTATGAAGTCAATATCAGCTTGAATACTTATTCTCATATTCAGTCTTTAAGCGAAGGAAAACTGTTTACCTATCTGCAGGTGAAGGAAGATGCACACACATTGTATGGATTTTTTGATCTGCGTGAAAAGGAAATGTTTACCTTGCTGCTGAGTGTGTCGGGAGTAGGCGCTGCCACAGCCCGAATGATGCTAA
>JBDHYH010000161.1:0-5436 GCA_039811325.1 Chitinophagaceae bacterium
CACCATTTACATGCAGCGTGTCTAATACTACAAAGGAATTATAGAGGTTGACTACCTGTTGTGATTTTGCTTTGAATTTTTTATAATCATCTTCAGTCCACCAGTTCTTTACGTTCCCAAACTTATCAAACTGTGCTCCCTGGTCATCAAATGCATGAGTCATTTCATGGCCGATTACCATCCCAATGCCACCATAGTTCAAAGCATCATCTGCGTTGCCATCAAAATAAGGAGGCTGTAAGATAGCTGCCGGAAAAACAATTTCATTGGCCGAAGGATTGTAATAGGCCGTAACGGTGGAAGGTGAAGTAAACCATTCTGATCTGTCAACCGGTTGATTCAACTTTGCAAGGTCAAACTGAAAATCACCTGCAGCTGCTGCCATTACATTGTCAAAGTATTTTCCTTTCGTGATAGTGATATGGCTGTAATCTCTCCATTTGTCAGGATACCCGATTTTCTTTGTGATTGCAAACAGTTTCTCTTTTGCTTTCAGCCTGGTACTATCGCTCATCCAATCGAGATGATCAATCCTCTCAGACATTGCCTGTTGCAGATTATTTACTAATTCCAGTGCACGTTTTTTGGCTGACTCAGGAAAATATTTTTTGACATACAGTTGCCCGAGCGCCTGGCCAAGCATCTGATCTACCTTGCTTGCCATGATTTCTCCACGAGATTTTTGCACTACCTGTCCTGACAAGGCTTTATTAAATTCAAAAGCTGCATCAACAAACGGTTGACTCAATTCATCGGCGTAATTACTCAATACATGCGCCTTCAGATATATTTTCCAGTCGTTGACAGGGATTGTTCTTAGAAGTGTATTTAGTTTGTCATAATAAGGCGGCTGTCCTACGTCTATAGTATCCGTCTTTGCTCCTATCTCATTCAAGACATCCTGCCAGCCAATATTAGGCTCACGCTTTGCAAGGTCAACAACAGATAGCTTGTTGTAATTCGCATTTATTTCACGTAACTCAACATTGGTTCTGTGTGAAGAAGCAATTTCTTTCTCAATATGATAAACGACATCTGCATTTTTTGATGCAATGGTAACATCGCTTCCTGTGAGGGCAAACAATGATTTCAGGTATGTTCTGTAAGCCTGCTGGATACCGATAGTGGACGGGTCTGTTTTAAAATAATAATTTCTTTCAGGCAGTCCGATACCGGCCTGGTACAGGTGTGCAATATTAAGGTTGCTGTTCTTGTTATCCGGGCTTACATAAAATCCCAAAAGAGAATTATTTCCGGTTTTTACCCCAGCCGCTACATACTTCATCAACGATGCAGGGTCGCTGATACTGTCGATTCGCACAAGAATTGGCTTGATCGGGGTGAATCCTAATTGATTGATGGTAACGGTATCCATGCCCGAAGCATAGAAATCACCAATCTTCTGTTCCAGGCTTCCCGCGGGATTATCCGCGCTGGAAACACTATCCAGAATGCCTTGCAGACGTAACCGTTGCGGATAGTTCATAAACATGTATGCGCCAACGCCGGACTGAGATGGCGGTATCTGTGCCGTATCATACCAGATTTGATTGGCATACCTGAAAAAATCATCGCCAGGTTTCAGTGAAGAGTCAACCCCAACGATAGCTGTTCTTTGAGGAGCAGGTAGGTTGTTGCAGGCTGACATCGCAAGAAATAACACAAACAGAAATAGACATTGTTTCATGAATTGGTAATTAATATGCAGAATGGAAGTCGTAAAAAATCACGAAATGTAAAAATAAGTATTGGATTTTAGTATCTGATTCCGTTCATCATTTTTTATAACAGTGAGGTAATTAGGCACATTCATTTTCGATAAACAGGGAATCCTCAATCGTACAAAATATGGGTGAGTGGAAAGCATGGCTGCAAATCCCTTATGAAATAATATGCTCTTTCCCGATTCTGTTCTCAGGGTATTCATTTATTAAATTATATACGCCTCATTAATCTGGCTGAATTGCAGATTGTGTTCAATTATTTATTCCTGTATCAACCACGATTGTGCGCTCATTTCTTTTTGATGTAACAAGATTCTTCGCCTATGAATTCAAAGATAATTTTTTGAAAATGGTTTTTTTCAATGGCTCCCAAACTTTGGCAGATCAAATACCATGCTTACATATTTTGACGAATGAATGTGAGATGATGGTGGCTTTTTGTTTCTTCGAATAAAACCAAACCGTTGAAGCGGTTCAGGATATTGGAAGCATTTATCAACACGAATGTTTTCAACCATTTCCAAATGTCCCGGTTCGTATCTCACGAAACGAATTATGCTGTCTGACCTTTGTTGCCGTCGGTTACTTGCTCCACCTTTGGCGGAATTAATTTATACATCACCGGCGTTACAATTCTCGACAACAAGGTAGAACTGATCAGACCTCCTATCATCACAATCGCAAGTGGTGATATCAAGGGATTACTGGACAGCGCTATTGGTGTCAACCCGCCGATGGCAGTAAAGGTTGTAAGAAGAATTGGCAGAAACCTTGCCTCTCCTGCTTTCTCAATTGCTTCAATCAAAGGCATTCCATGTTGTCGCAATTCATTCGTAAAGTCCACCTGCAAAATCGTGTTCTTCACTTCGATACCTGCTAATGCAATCAGGCCAATAGTAGCTACAAATGAAAGTGTTTGTCCTGTAATCATCAGGGCAATCACAGCTCCCACAATTCCCAATGGTATTACGGACAAAACGATCAGTGTACTTTTGATAGTTCTGAATTGAAGAATGAGCACAGCAATGAATAAAAATGAAGCCACAAGAATCACATTGGTAAATCCATGAAACGATTGCTGCCTGCTTTCCATCTCACCTCCCATCTGGTATGTATAACCTTTCGGCAAATGAATAGTATTCATTTTGTCCATTACATCTTTGATGACTTTATCATTGATGAACCCCTTGCGCACATAAGCGGTAACAGATGTAGTCCGTTCTTTATCCAAATGATTTATGCTTACAGGCGAACGTTCCAAAGTGAGTTGTGCTATCTGGTTTAGTGGTACTGCATTTCCTGCCACACCGGTTACATTCAGGTTGTTGAACACATTCAGATTGGGATAGTCAGGATGTGATGTAGTTATGAGCACTTCGTAATCGGTACTTTCTTCATCAGGGCTGTTGAACTTTCCTACAGGAATTCCCGCGATGGCCATACGAACTGCACGGCTTACGTTGATCATCGGCACTCCGAGCGATTGTGCTTTCTCTTTATTCACTTTTACCCTGATGTCGGATTTAAAATTACGGATGTTGTTGTTTACATAAATGGTGCCTTGTGTACTATCCAAAAGTGTTTCCACTCTTGCCGCCAACTGCCGCAGAGTATCTAAGTTATTTCCTAACAATTTCACTTCTACCGGTGCTATCATAGGCACACCCTGTTGAAAATCTTTCACTTCTATTTTAGCTCCGGGATACGGTGTCCATTGATTTCTCAGCGATTCGATGATCTTTGTTTTTTCTTTGGCATTGATGTCTTCTTTCAACTGCACAAATATTTCTGCAAACTCACTGCTTTCGTTGTGCTGAATCACATTGTAGTAGATTTGCGGGTTTCCCTTTCCTACATTCGAAGTATAGTATTCCACCTGCGGAATTTTCTTCAAATCCTTTTCAATTTCCCGCGTTATAGAATCTGTGTAGTATATGTTGGATTGTAATGGCGCTGCAATGTCAATCAGGAATTGTGGCTTTTCAGAAGCGGGAAATAAGCTCACACCGATCACAGGAATAAGCGCCAGTGCACCGCCAAATATCGCTGCCGAAATGAGCAGCGTGATCAAAGGATGTTTTAATCCTCTGTCTAACAGCGGTGCATACGTTTTGTGAATTCCTTTTTGTAAATACTGTAAGAAAATATTTCCGTGTTCATTTTCGGATGGCCTTAATATTCTGCTGGAAAAAAACGGAACAACGGTAAGCGCTACAATCAAAGACCCAACTATTGTAGAAATGATAGCGACCGGAAGGCTTCTGATAAAATCTCCTGACTCTTCGGGCAAAAACAATAAAGGCATGAATGCAATGACGAGTGTAGCAGTGCAACCCAGTACTGCCTTGGTGATCTGCCCGGTTGCTTTCAACGTTGCGTCCAGTCGGCTGTGGCCTTCACGCATCCATCGTTCTATATTTTCTACTACAACAATGCTGTCGTCAACCAGTAAGCCCAGTGCCACTACAAAGCCTACGATACTTAACTGGTTCAGGCTGTATCCAAAAATATTCAACAGTATAACGCCAATGGCTAACGATAATGGAATGGCCATCATCACCACAAATGAAGCCCTGTTTCCCAAAGGTAAAAGTGTAAGTAATACCAGGCCGATTGCGATCAAAAAATCTTTTCCCAATCCACCAAGGCGATGACTCACATTATCAGCCTGGTCGAAATGTAATACGAGGTCAATATTGGAAGGCAATGTTTCTTTGAAATTACTAATCACGGGCAGATAAGCCTTTTGAACATCAGTAATGTTCTCTCCTTTTTTTAGTGCAGCCGTTACCGTTATAGCCCGGTGTCCATTGAGCCGCACAATATGTTTTTGCTGTGCATAATCAAAATAAACATTGGCAATATCTTTTAAACGGATGTTACCCTTTTCTGATCCGGTGATGATGATATTTTGTACCTGGTCAATGGACTCAAAATCTGCACTGGTCTTGATGTTAAAGGTTTTGTTGCCTTCATTGATACTTCCGCCGGGAATGTTGGTGAGGTCTGCTTTTAATACATTACCCACGACATCTGCCGGTATTTTCAGTTGACTCATTTTTTCCAATTGCAAATCCACCCTGATCACCGGGTCAGGCAATCCGTCAATCTTTACATCTTTGAGTCCATTCACTTTTTCCAATGCATCCTGCAGGTTGTCTGCTGACTTTCTCAGGTTATTTCTTGAAGCATTTTCAGATACCAGTTCCATCTGCAATACGTTGACGGAAGAAGGATCTATTTTATCAACCTTTATGCTGTAGATATCCGGTGGCAACTGGCTTCTCATGCTGTTGATTTCGCGGGTCAGTTCCTGGTACTTGTCATCTACATTACTGCTGTATTCGTATTCTACAAAGATCAATGCAAGACCGTCATCTATGGTAGTTTTGATTCTTTTGATATTGTCGAGGCTGTATATTTTTTTTTCCAGAGGTTTTACTACCAGTTCTTCCATGTCCTGCGGGCTGGTACCCGGATAAATTACTGTAACCGGAAACTTGGGCGCGTCCATAGTTGGGTCTTCTGCTCTTGGCATTTTCAAAATGCTGGATACTCCCAACGCAGCCACCATCAACACCATGATGAGTGTAAACTGATAATTCTTAATAGCGTAGTTTGTGAGTTTCATGAAAATGGTTTAGATGGTTTAGATGGTTTAGATGGTTTAGATGGTTTAGATGGTTTAGATGGTTTAGATGGTTTAGATGGT
>JBDHYH010000162.1:0-5347 GCA_039811325.1 Chitinophagaceae bacterium
ATGAAACCGATACATAATAGGAAGAGGATATACGCTTTGGTATGCATACATAAAAATAAGATTTTTTTCTTTTGTATGCTTTTAATTAAGTGAAAGAGGACGAAAAAAATAAAATACCTGTTTTCTCACTTCAAATTTTGCCCTAAAACAATTTTTTCATAGTTTGTAGCCTGTCGTATATCTTTTTTCACTCCGTCCGCAAACTCTTCACCGGGTTTGCCATCGCTGCTTTGATGGCCTGGAAACTGATTGTAACGAATGCAATGAACAGTGCAATCAAAATTGAAATAGCAAATACCCAAATACTAATATCTATCCTGTACGCAAAACTGTTCAGCCATTGGCTCACCGCATACCATGCCACCGGCAATGCAATGATTGAAGCCAACAAAACAAGCAGCAGAAAATCTTTTGACAACAATGTAACAATGCCTGAGACACTGGCGCCAAGTACTTTTCTGATTCCTATTTCCTTTATACGTTGAGAGATTGCAAATGTTGAAAGCCCAAGAAGTCCCAGGCTGGCAATGAAAATTGCAATGAATGCAAATGCAGAAAATATTGCTTCCTGTTTTTGCTCTTTCTGATATTGTTGTGCATAATTCTCATCCAGAAATGTGTATTCAAATGGTAACTCCGGAAAATATTCTTGCCATGCTTTACGTACTGAAGCGATTTCATTCGAAATGTTTCCTGATCCTAACTTGAAGGAAATATTATTATAAAGAGCATTAGCTCGGGAGGTGGAAGGCAAAATGAGAATCATCGGTGATATGGACTGGTGCATAGATTCAAAATGAAAATCCTGCATGACACCTATGATATGTCCGGAAACATCTCCATACATCAATGGTTTGTCGAGGGCATCAGCAGAGGATTTCCATCCGATAGCTCTGGCTGCCGTTTCATTAATTACAAAATTGGAAGTATCAGACGAAAATTCTCTGGAAAAATTTCTTCCTGCCTTCATCTTTATTCCGAAGGATGGAATGAAATCATAGTCCACAGCTACATATCTGATGTCTGCTTTCACAGGCTCCATTGCGGAGTTGCTGCCAATAGTGGATGCGCCCATATTGTCCAATAATCTTCCGGTAGGTATTCGGGATGAACGTGTCACACTCTTAATATTTGCATTTTGCAGGATGGTATTGCGAAATGATTCGTATCCATTACTTTGTTGTCCGAAATAAGGCATTGTAATTATCTGCTCCTTGTCGTACCCCAACGAAGCATTCTTCAGATAATGCAGTTGCTGGAATACGATTGTTGTGGCAATAATCAGTATGATGGAAATGGCAAACTGCAGAGTCACCAACACTTTTCTGAATGTAACACCTCCCGATTTTATTTTGAAAAAACCTTTCAATGTCTGCACCGGTTTGAATGAGGAAAGAACAAGTGCCGGATACAATCCACTGAGCGCTCCAATTGCAAAAACGACGAAAATTCCAATGCCGGTAATTTTCCAATTGAACAAAATTCTTTCGGATAAATTCTCACCTGAAACTTTATTCAAAAATGGCAAAAGGGCAGTCAACAAAATTAATGAAATGAGCGTAGCGAGTAAAGTGGTGATAATAGCCTCACTTATAAATTGAAGCATCAATTCATTTTTTCTGGCGCCCACTACTTTTCGAATTCCGATTTCCTTACCCCTCAGCGCTGACCGGGCTGTAGAAAGATTGATATAATTAATGCACGCGATTAGCAGTATAAAAAAAGCAATAATAGAAAAAATATAAACTATTTTGATGTCGCCATTATTCTCAGCTTCGTAATCAGTGTGTGAATAAAGATGAATATCGGTGAGCTTTTGCAAATCGATAGACGTAAATTTTGAAGGTTTTTTGTCCCCGTATTCTGAAGCCATGTGGTTGTCAAGAAATGCTGGAAACCGGTTTATCATATTCTGTGCATTGTAGTGGGGAGGCAGTTTGATGTAAGTAAAGAAGGAATTGTTTCCCCAATTTGTGCGCAAATTCTTTTCACCGTACACAAGAGAATCATTGAGTGTATTAAATGAAATCAATAGTCCGGGGTGCATGTGTGAATTGGACGGAAAGGATTGATATACTCCCGTTACTTTCAGGTCAAATTGATTGTTTGCTTTTATGACTTTATTGATAGGGTCCTCACTGCCAAAATATTTCTTTGCCTCTTCCTCCGACATCATGATACTAAAAGGTTCTTTAAGTGCCGTGGCAGCATTTCCTTTCAATACTTTGATCGTAAATACATCAAAAATATTTTCATCTCCGAAATAGACATTCTTCTCATTGATGAGTTTTTCCTTGTATTTCAATGGAAGTGTTCCTGCATTTAAAAGGCGCGTCATCTTTTGAATCTCCGGAAATTCCGATGGCAGATAGTAACCAAATGGGGGAGAGATGGTGGCCAATTTCAGGGTAGCATCTCCATTGCCATTATAGAATGTTCTGGTGATGCGGTAAATACGATCTGAATCCTTATTGTATCTGTCATAGCTCAATTCATTGAGGATGTACACCAATATGAGCAAGCAGCAGGTGAGTCCAACAGTTAACCCAAGAAGATTAATGGAAGACACAAGTTTGTGTTTTCTCAAATTCCGCCACGCTGTTTTGAAATAATTTTTAAACATCTTTTTCAATTAAGCATTAACAATTCACCATTCACCATTCATCATTCACCATTATCCATTCCCTCACTCACTTCTTAAACTCTTTACCGGATTGGTCCTCGCTGCTTTGAATGCCTGGAAACTTATCGTTAGCAGCGCTATTAACATGGCAATAATACCAGCCAATGCAAACATCCACCAACTGATAGAAACGCGATACACAAATGATTGCAACCACTTATTCATGGCCCACCATGCTATGGGGGTTGCAATCAAAATGGATATACCCACCAGCTTTAAAAATTCTTCTGAAAGGAGTTGTACAATTCCTGGAACGCTTGCACCTAATACTTTTCTCACACCGATTTCTTTTCTTTTTTGTTCAGCGCTAAAAGTAACAAGGCCGAATAAACCAAGGCATGAAATAAAAATCGCCATCAGGGTAAACAAATTGATGATGTGCGATAAAGTAACTTCTGTTGAATATTGTTTTTGCACTTCATCATCTAAAAATGAATATTCGAAAGGCGCTGATTGTATATTTTTATGCCATATTGATTCCATTTTAGAAAGTAAGGTTTTATAATGGGTGCTGCTGACAGAAACAATCAAATTGGATAATTCGGCAGTTTGTGGATCATACCTTAACATAAATGGTTTTATTTCATCATGCAAAGAATTGTAATTAAAATCATTCATCACACCAATAATCTCCATAGAAAATTCAGGATCGGGTGCAATGTGTGCATATATTTTTGTGCCGGGCGCTTGTTGCGGGTTTAAGCCAAGTCGTTTACATGCAGTTTCATTTATCAGTACCCTGCCTGAATCATATAAATGAAAATCTCTACCTGCAATTATTTTTATTCCATTGGCTTTCACAAAGTATTCATCAGAAGAAATATTTTTTGTATTTGTTGCCGCTGCTGCACTTCCTCCTGCGAGATACACACCAAAATCATGAGGAACAAATGTGCCGAGATAATCATTCGCTTTGCTTACATATTTTACATCAGGCAACTGGTGCAAATCGCCAGCAAATGCATCTATCTTGCTTCTTGTATCGTCCGTATAAAAATTAAAAATGAGTTTTTGATTTTTATCAAACCCTAAGTTTTTATGTTCAATAAAATTCAGCTGGCTATAAATAACGATAATGCCTCCCATTAATATCACAGACAGCACAAACTGAAATATTACCAACGAGCGCCTGATACCGGCTGCAGAAATATCGTTGGTGAAATTTCCTTTGATCACTTTTATTGCGCGGAATGCAGATAAGTAAAGCGCGGGATAACTGCCGGCTATAAAGCCTGTAGTTAAGATAATTCCACCGAACAACAACCATATCCTATAATAGCCCAGCATGGATAATTGAATATTTGCTTGTGTTACATTATTGAAATAGGGCAATAGCAATATCATCAATGGCAATGATAGAACTACACCAATAACCGAAAGTAAAAAAGACTCACTCATGAATTGTTTAACAAGGTCACTCCGTTCAGCTCCGATTACTTTTCTTACGCCAACTTCTTTGGCCCTTTTTGATGCGCTTGCCGTTGAAAGGTTCATAAAATTGATACAGGCAATTACCTGTATAAGCACAGCAATTAATAGTAAAATATTAAGAAAGGAAGGGTCAACCGGTTTCGTCATTTCAACGTCATAACCGGTTGTGGTATGTATGGAGCCGATAGGTTGCAGATGCAGCTGCTTCGTCATGCCCATTTGTTTTAATTGTGCTGCACCATACCTATGTAAAAAGGCAGGCAGTTTTTTTTCTAATCCGGCAATATCTGCGCCCGGGCGGAGTTTAATGAATGAATTGGTGAAATTATTTCCGGACCAGGTATCATCATGCAAAACATAATCACCAATGCCGCCACTGTTCATTGTCACGAAGATATTCGCCTGCACATTTGATTTTCCAAGACGTTCATCAACAACTCCTGTTACTTTAAAATCATGCTTTCCATTGTCGTCATCAATCGTAATAATTTTGCCAACCGGATTTTCAGTACCAAATAATTTATCAGCGGTGCTTTTTAATAAAACGGTTGAGTAGGGTTCATTCAGGGCATCTTTTTCATTGCCGTAAACAAAGTGGTAAGTGAAGATGTCAAAGAAAGTTGAATCAACATATACTTTGTTTTTTTCGTAAAGAGATTTTTCTTTATACTGTAATAAATGTTTGGAGTTGCTGAAGTCATTAATTACTCTTGTGTATTGTTCAACTTCAGGGAAATCGTTTTTAATGGCAGGTGCAATGGGAGGTGAGCAGGTTGAATTGCTATGTACATCGCCGGGACGGCTGATCCAGGTTGTAACACGATAAATATCCTCTGCATTCCTTTCGTGCTTATCATAACTATATTGATCCTGCACATACAACACGATATATAGGCAAGATAATGTGCCAACTGCCAAACCAATGATATTAATAAAAGAAAAAAGTTTATTCTTTTTTATATTCCGCCAGGCTGTTTTGAAATAATTTTTAAACATCTTTTTTCAATTAAGCATTAACAATTCACCATTAACCATTCACCATTCACCATTATCCATTCCCTCACTCACTTCTTAAACTCTTTACCGGGTTGGCCCTTGCTGCTTTGATGGCCTGGAAACTCACGGTTGCCAATGCAATAAATAAGGCGATGATTGCAGCCAACACAAATACCCACCATTCAATTTCTATGCGATAAGCAAAATCCTGTAACCAACTGTGCATGGCCCACCAGG
>JBDHYH010000163.1:0-5250 GCA_039811325.1 Chitinophagaceae bacterium
GGCGGTCCATTCTTCCTTTCAATGTGTTGACAGGAGAAAACAGGAACTGAAATTTACTAATATCATTCAGTTCTTCCTGGCGAATATTGTGGAGATAGAAATCCCTTTGTGCATCTATGGTATTGGTCAGCACATAGTCGGGATCATTCTTGTAGTGCACTCTGTATTCGAAATAGAAAGGTTCGGGAAGTGTATTGAGCAGGTAGAGTTTGAAATGTTCAATGTTGTCTTCAAATGATTGTGCCTCATATACCGGAATCATCCTCAGTTGCATGCCCGCGACAGGAAGGTCGCTTGAATATTTTTTTTCTTTGGGTATCCCGTCGATGTAGGTTTTGCCCGTATTTATTTTTTCATTCTTTGCTTTAGAAGCTTCGATGAATCTTTTGAAATAGGGAAAGTCAACCTGGTCTGTGAACACCGGAAATTCAATGCCCTCAACATTTACCAGCACCATATCTTCATTGAGTATTTCAACAACAGTTCCTTCTTCATTAGAATGTAATAACAAAACAGTGTCGCCTACTTCGAATTTCATAGTAAGTAAAGATATGAATTGGAGAAACAAGGAGCAAGAAGCAATAGGCAAGAACAACTAAGTGAAAAGTGAAAAGTGAAAAGCAAGAAGCAAATTGAACAAGCTCCAAAATCTAAACTCCACTAAACATCAAAACCTCCCTATATTCTAAACCCTTATCACTTATCACTCACCAATCTTCACTTTCTTGCCGTTTTTATTGAAGAAACTAACATGGCAATTAATTCTTTACAATCAGATTGCAGGCTTTCAAAAACTTTTTGATCAATAAAATTGGTATCTTTTAGAATGGAAACCCAGTATTCTGTTTCATTGGCTTCTTTTAATGAAATACTCAATTTATTTATGAAGTCAGCTTTGCTTTGGCCAAACTCAGATTCCCGAATTAAAGCGCCAATTGCTGTTCCACTTTTCAAGACTTGCTTGCTCAACACAAACTCTTTTTTTTCTCCTTGGAGGTATTGAGCCAACTTCACTATACGAATTGAAAATGCATAACTCTTATTTCTTAATGGATCCTTCATTTTATATTCCGTTTTTCACTTATCACTTTTCACTTATCACTTTTCACTTTCTCCTTTCCGATTCAAATTACTATGATGCCTGCTGTAAAAGAAATAAATGATCAACCCGATTCCCAACCAGATCAGGAATCTCATCCAGTTGGTATAACCCAATTCCGTCATCAGGTAGAAACAACTGGCAAGGCCGAGAACCGGTATCAACGATAATTTTTTGATAGCTGAAGCAACGGTGAGTGCAATGCTCAGCAATATAAAAAGGAAAAACGGAAGTTTGTCTTTGAAGACATGCCATCCTTCGGAGAAATCGAAGAGGCCGGTAAAATTTTTCCAGAATACAATAGCACCAACGATGAAGAGTACCGGCACTATATAACGGCTATTGATATACGGAATTTGAAACTTAGGTTTTTCATCGCCTTCTTTTCTTTTAGGAAGCAAAAGTACACCTCCACACACCAGTACAAAGGCAAATAATGTTCCGATACTTGTGAGGTCGGTTACTTCGGTCAGGTTCATGAAGAGTGCAGGTATTGCTACAACAAGCCCGGTTATGATCGTAGCAAAAGATGGAGTTCCGTATTTTTTGTGAACACGGCTGAAAGCCTTTGGCAACAAGCCATCACGGCTCATGCTCATCCAAATACGCGGCTGCCCCATCTGGAATACAAGTAACACAGAAGCCGTAGCAATCACAGCGCTGAATGAAATAATATAGCTGATCTTATTCAACCCTACATAATGAAAAACAAAAGCCAACGGGTCGCCTACCTGCAGATTTTTGTAACTCACCATGCCCGTGAGAACCAGTGCTATCATGATATACAATACTGTACAAATGATGAGAGAATAAATCATTCCCCGCGGCAGGTCTCGTTGCGGATTTTCACATTCCTCGGCAGTGGTGGAGATAGCGTCAAAGCCAATATAGGCAAAGAATACTGCCGATACGCCTTTCATCATGCCACCGAAACCATTCGGAAGAAACGGGTTCCAGTTTGCCGGAACTACATAGAAAGCACCTATGGCAATTACCACCAACAAGATCAAAATCTTGAATGCCACCATCATATTGGTAGCTTTTCTTGTTTCGCGAATACCCACATACACGAGCCACGTGATCAGGAAAACAATCACTAATGCAGGAAGGTCAGCGATGATTCGCAATCCGAAAAGCTGAGGAGCATTAGTCCATGCATTATACCCTTCACGCAGAGATACTTCCAAATTGTCAAATGGAACACCGGTAGCCATAGAGGCAGTTGCTTCCTTGAAGCCACGAAAGGCGCTCAGGTAATCTGTTGTTAGAAATGAAGGAACATGAATATGAAAACCTTCCAAAAGGTTGACAAAGTACTGGCTCCAGCTAATAGCTACTGCAATATTTCCAATCGCATATTCCATCAGCAAGTCCCATCCGATGATCCACGCGATCAGTTCTCCAAACGACGCATACGCATAGGTGTAAGCGCTTCCACTCAGAGGTATGCGGCTTGCAAATTCCGCATAACAGAGTGCGGAGAATCCGCAGCACACTGCTGTAATGATGAAGAGTAGTACAACACCCGGACCGCCCTGGTATGAGGCATTTCCGATTGTGGAGAAAATACCGGCTCCAACAACGGCAGCAATACCCATAGCTGTAAGGTCTCGGGTACGTAATACTTTTTTCAGGCCTGATGCTGAATGAGTGACATCAGAGTAACCTTTTCTGCTGTCTTCGAGAATGGCTGCAATACTTTTTTTTCTAAACAGAGGATGCGGCATAGTTGGTAAACATTTCTTTTTAATAAAATGATTTGCTATCCGTCAATGTTCTGATGAAATATTACGGATGTGTGCGTGATTTTTATTGGGATGAAATTAATTGATTATGATGAATGTGTTGCTACTTTTTTGGAAGCCATTTCCACGATATATCCCGCAGCATTATCCGATGCATTGCCATGATAGGCCAGCATCTTTCTCAATTCCGCATAGTCATTAAAAAGCTGATCTCTTCTTTCTTTATTTTCTAAAAGTCTTTTCAGCTCTTCTGCAATGTTATCCGGTGTAAGATCGTGTTGTATCAATTCCTTTACTACCTCTTTGTTCATGATCAGGTTAACGATGCAGATGAATTTCAGTTTCACAAGCCGTTTGCCGATGGCATAACTGATAGTGCCGGCTTTGTAGCAGATTACTTCGGGTACATTAAACAGTGCAGTTTCTAATGTAGCAGTGCCACTGGTTACAACGGCGGCATTAGCCTTCATCAATAATGAGTAAGCATCATCGTGCAGGTGTACATTTGGAAATGATTGCAGAAATTCATTGTAAAATTCTGTTTCGATTGCCGGAGCTTTTGCAATGTAGAAAGCCTGATCGGGGAACTTTTTTGTGGCCTCCAGCATTACAGGTAGTTTGACTTTGATCTCCTGCCTGCGGCTGCCGGGCAGCAATGCTATTGTTCCGGGATCGGTTGTGATTTCACTGTGAGATGCTTTGAAGGATTCAATAACAGACACTAATGGATGCCCTACATATTCCACTTCGTAATTCCATTTTTCATAAAAGGATTTTTCAAATGGAAATATCACGAGCATTTTATCAACACTCTTTTTTATAGACTTGACTCTGCTTTCTTTCCATGCCCACACCTGCGGCGAAATATAATAAACGGTAGAAAAGTTTTTCTGCTTAGCCCATTCGGCAATACGAAGGTTGAACCCCGGGTAATCGATGAATACCACTATGTCAGGATTGAATGCGGTAATATCATCTTTACAATACCGGATGTTTTTTAAAATGGTTGGAAGGTTTTTGATCACCTCTGCAAATCCCATGAATGCCAACTCACGTATATGTTTTACCACGGTAGCTCCTTCCAGTTGCATCTTATCACCACCCCAGCACCTGATATCTGCATTGCTGTCTCTTTTCCTGATTGACTTAATGAGATTGCTGCCATGCAAATCGCCTGACGCTTCACCTGCTATGATGTAATATTTCATTGGGATGCAATGTAATGAAAGTAGGAGAGCAGATGTGGAAAAAATAGTAGGAAAGGTTTAGAGTTTAGGGTTTAGGGTTTAGGGTTTAGGGTTGAGATTTTTTGGAACGTCCTTAGGAACAATCTCTGGAGTGTTTAGGGGAATGGGAGAATATATTGCTGACCAACACCGTGCCTCTTAATATGAAAGAAGCGGAATTGAATTGCTTAAGTGACTTCAACGCAACAAGGTTTATTTTATCAGCTCAAAAAAATAATTTTGGCAGAACTAAATGATTTAGTATTTTCGTTCTAAATAAATTAGTCGTTATGTCACAGGCAGGAAAAAATCTGAAATATCTGCGCAAGTTGCGCAACTGGACACAGGAAGAATTCGCAGCCAAACTTGGCATCAAAAGATCACTGATCGGAGCTTATGAAGAGGAACGTGCGGATCCACGCCTCGATGTATTGCAAACCATCAGCGAAATGTTCAAGGTAACACTGGATGAACTGTTGACAAAAGATATCGGCACCCTGAAAGGGTCTGACTATCTTAGCAAACGGCGCCAGATGAAAATGATGAGTGCTGACCGCAACCTGATCCACTTTGTTCCTGTAAAGGCGGCAGCAGGTTATCTCGCAGGCTATGCCGATGAAGAATTTATTGATGAACTCAACACTTTCACTTTGCCGATGATCAAAGGTGGTTATTGCAGAGCTTTTGAAATTATTGGTGACAGTATGTTACCTACACCGAGTGGCAGCATCATCGTTGGTGAAAAAGTGGAATCGCTCGACAGCCTGAAAAACAATGCACTTGCAATCGTCATCACCAATAGCGAAGGAATCGTTTATAAGAGGGTAGTGAAGAATAATCGCAGTACCAATAAGGTAACGTTGGTTAGCGATAATCCCAGCTATCAGCCTTACCAGGTGTATAAAGCCGACATACTGGAATTATGGGAGGCCAAAGCCGTAATTAATAAGGTATCGGATAATCATCGGTGGGATGTGGATTCATTGGTAAACCTGGTAAGTAACCTCCAGGAACAGGTATCTTCTATTAAAAAGAAACTCAATTAAAAATTAGAAGGGTGAATTGAATATTCAAGAGCCTTAATCCCTATTTTTACATTTTAGCAATTGGCAATACACAAATCAACATTTCACAACAAAAACTATTTATCATGATTAAGTTACAAGTGATCGGCCATCTT
>JBDHYH010000164.1:0-5001 GCA_039811325.1 Chitinophagaceae bacterium
TATTACAATACAACACCCACGCTTACCGGAGCTACCTTTTTGAGCAACAGTGGCGCTGCTTTCGCGAGCGGTCATGCGTATTCGATCAATATGATCAAATCAATGGCTGCGGGTTCGTCAGGGTATTTTATAATTACAGTTTTTGTGGAACAAACGGCAACAGACAATAACACTGTGAAGATAGATGCAGACGCAAACCCGGTTACATTTGGATATGCTACTGTACCTAACGTTACGAATAACCAGTCAGGAGGCGGCGGTACGCTCACCCTTCAGGCTGCTGATATCACCTATACATCCTCCCACATTTCCAACGCAGATATCAACCAGGGGTCTCAAAACGTCATAGTTTATGCTGTAAAAATGGATGTAGCAACAGAACCCGTTTCCGTGAACAAAATTAATTTCACGATGACCGGCACACACGATGCCGATGATCTTCAATCAGTGTATGTCTATTACAATACAACACCCACGCTTACCGGAGCTACCTTTTTGAGCAACAGTGGCGCTGCTTTCGCGAGCGGTCATGCGTATTCGATCAATATGATCAAATCAATGGCTGCGGGTTCGTCAGGGTATTTTATAATTACAGTTTTTGTGGAACAAACGGCAACAGACAATAACACTGTGAAGATAGATGCAGACGCAAACCCGGTTACATTTGGATATGCTACTGTACCTAACGTTACGAATAACCAGTCAGGTGGCGGCGGTACGCTTACGCTCCAGGCAGCAGATATCACTTTGTCAACTTCATCTACCGGTTCAGGAACCATTGCTGCCGGAAGTAGTAATAATATCATTTACATCCTGGATGTGGGTGTAGCTACAGAACCTGTTACCGTGAATAAAATTAATTTTACGATGACAGGTACTCACGATGCTGATGATCTTGCATCTGTATATATCTATTACAATGCTACACCAACTCTTACCGGAGCTACCTATTTGGGTAATAGTGTTGCCAACTTTGCAAGTGGACACGCATATTCTATAAATATCAACAAGTCGATACTTGCAGGAACAGGTGGTTATTTCCTGATTACTTTAAATGTAAATCCAACTGCCACTGTTGGCAATACCGTTTTCATTGACGGATCAACTAATCCGGTTGGTTTAGCATATACTACCGTGCCGAATTTTGTAAATAACCAGGCTAACAACGCGGGGATAAAGACTATTTCAGGAGCAGCGCCTGTAACACTTTTCAACTTCTCAGGTAATTTATTGAACGACCACGTAAAGTTGAGTTGGCAAACAGGTTCTGAAAGTAATAACAAAGGATTTCAGGTGGAAAGGTCCGTTGATGGAAATGTATTTGGTCCAATAGGATTTGTGGACACCTGGGCATTGTATGGAAATAGTTCATCGGCTTTATCCTATTCATTTATTGATGAACATCCAAACACCGGTGAAAACTATTACAGATTAAAACAGATAGACAAAGATGGAAAGTTTGCATATAGCACCACTGTAGTATTAAGGAAAAAACTTGCAGATCAAAACCTTGTGAAACTATATCCCAGCCCGGCCCATACCACACTCAATCTTTATATAGAATCAAAAGTAGTCCGTACCCTAAATTTTGAGATAGTAGATCATTTCGGGAAGGTGATAGCACAGCGGCAGGTTGCATTGACGAAGGGAAAAAATAATTTCCCGGTGAATGTTTATTCATTGTCATCTGGCACCTACATTGTCAGGTTTGTGGATGATGAATTCAGAAACATGTCGAAGCAGTTTGTAAAATATTAATCTGGCGGTTGGTTTTTCAATGGGGGCTGTCTGTAAAAAGGCAGCCTTTTTTTTGTGTGAAGGAAATGTACAAGTTGCTTTCTTTAAGGGGTTTCGAGTCATTGCAGACTCTTTTGCTTTGTACCCAGACCATACTACACTGGAAAAATGCTTTTTCGCTACCTTTAACTTCACTGAAACCAAAACTTATGAACATGCGTCCCCTGGTCACTTTGTTTTTCATTATTGGCTGCTTTACAGTAGCAGGACAATCGAAGAAAGTAACTGCTGAAACCACTTTGCAAAAAGCTACGGTATATACTTCCGGTGCAAGGCTGGAGCGGACCGCCACTGTTGCGTTGGCAGCGGGAAGAACGGAGATTATATTTTCCCGACTCAGCAATCAGTTGGATCAGCAAAGTGTGCAATTGAATGCGGATGCGAATGTTACTTTGATCTCTGTACAGGCTTCAAAAGATTTTCTCAGCGTTCGTAATATCGAAGACCAGGAAAAAGAACTGATGCAAAAAATAGAAGCGTTGAATAATAAAATTGATGTTCAAAAAAACAGTCTGGCTGTCATTAAAAGTGAGGAGGATATGCTGACCAGGAACGCCGCAATAGGTGGACAGAACGGGGTGAAAACGGCTGAACTGAAAGAAGCGCTTGACCTGCACAGCCAGCGACTCACTGCACTGCTGCAACAAAGATTGAATATCAATAATGACATCAATTCACAGAATGAGTTACTCAATTCATTGAAGCATCAACTGGATGAAACGAGCAAGAAGAAAGATAGTTCGAACATGATTGTTACGGCCATTGTAGAAAGCAATCAGACCAGGCCTGTAAATTTTCGTTTGCTGTATAATGTCAGGGACGCGGGATGGTATCCTTCTTACAATGCAAGAGTTACAGAAGTGTCGGCTCCATTGGATGTATTGATGAATGCCAACGTCTTTCAGCGGAGTGGAGAGACATGGAAAAATATTGCGCTGGCCCTGAGCACCGGCAATCCGAATGACAATGCCACACCACCGGAATTGCAACCCTGGAAATTGGGCTTCTATGATCCTACAGTTTCATTTAGAGGCCAGCAAACAAATGGACTTATTACAGGACGTGTTACGAATGAGAATGGAGAACCTGTCGCATACGCATCAGTCAATTTGATAAATACCGGGATGGGGACAGTATCAGACGCAAATGGATTTTTCAAATTGGCCAACCCTACCGGTGCGCGAATCCAGATCAGTGCGGTTGGATATGAGTCCAAAGAAATTCCGCCAATGCCGGGATATTATTCTATAATCCTCAATCCAGCGAAATCGGCGCTTCAGGAAGTTGTGACAACAAGTTATGCCTTGCAGGGTAAAGTTTCAGGAGTTGTGATAAATAAGGATAAGGGAGAAATCAGGAAAAAGGAAAGCATTCAAACTGTAGATGTAAGCACGGAATATCAACCTACAACTACTGTTTACCAGATCAAAGACAAGTACACCATCGAAACTGATGGTAAGACAACAACTATAGGCATCAAACAAATTGAAATACCTGCACTGTACGAATACCTTAGTGTTCCCAAAGTGGATCAGGCTGCATACCTCGCCGCAAAAATTGTCAACTGGCAGGATTATGATCTGCAATCGGGAGAAGCCAGTTTGTATTTTGAAGGTTCTTATCTTGGCAAAACTTACCTTGATCTTAGTGCAGTTTCGGACACCCTGTCTTTGCCTCTTGGAAAAGATAACGGCATCAAAATAACGAGGAAGTTAGTAAGGGAGTTCAGCTCTAAAAAGTTTATCGGCAGCAACAGAACCGACTCTCGTACTTATGAGATCACCGTCAGAAATACGAAGAAGGAACCTGTTACCATCACTGTGAATGGCCAGTTTCCAGTTTCTGTTAACAAAGAGATATCTGTAGATGATATGAAGGCTCCGGAAGGAGTGGTGGATAAGGAATCAGGGATCATAACGTGGACACTTACACTGCAATCTGGACAGGAGAAGAAACTGACCAAGAGCTATACGGTGAAATATCCGAAGGACAGAAGAGTAGTGCTGGAATAATTTTCTATTGGTCCGGAATATCCGGTTCCACCAGTTTCGCTAATTTTTCCAAAGACTCCTGCCAGCCGAGGTAACACATCTCTGTTGGTATCACCTGGGGAATGTTTTCCTGTACAATACTGATTTCAGTGCCACAGGAAACTTCTTTGAGATGAACCGTTGTGACCATTTGGTCTGGCAGGTTAGGGTCATCAAATTTGTCTGTTTGTTTGATCAGTTTACCGGGTACCAATTTCAGAAATTCGCCTCCGAAAGAATGGCCGTTTCCGGTAGAGAAATTGATGAATGACATCTTATAATGCCCTCCCACTCGTACATCCAGTTCATGCACTTCACACACAAATCCATACGGAGGAAGCCAGGCAGCCAATGCGTGGGCTTCAGTAAATGCCCTGAATATTTTTTGAGGAGTGGTCTTGAGTACTCTGTGGAGTGTTACGGTATTGTCTTCCATGCTGTAGGATTTTTATTCTTTGAATGATTTTATTGAACTATTAATTCTGTACCACTTTGTTTCTTTTAATAAGAATTGGATGATTTCACCTGAGTATTTCCTGCGGATTCAGAAATATCCTTTGTGAAGTTAGGCGACTTTTTTTGAAGCGGAATATGAGTAGGATGGTATCGGATTTGGGATGAACCCGATAGTATCAGAGAATTGTTTCCTGTTTAAAACTAAATCACATCCCCGTTTTGTTGATTTCTTTTTGTTTGGTAAATCCAGTTCATTTCAATACTGAAAATAGATCTCAGTAGCACCAAAGCCAAAATTAGGATGGTACTGATTCACGAAATACTTTACCTCATTTTTGTGTCGGAGGATTTCGTGTATTTCATCACGCAAGCGTCCGGTGCCGATACCGTGAATGACGATGAGTTTTGGTTGGAAGTGTGCTACAGCAAGGCTGTAATATTTTTCGAAATACTGCAATTGCATCAGCAGCATTTCGTAATTGGACAACCCGGCAGCACTGCCTGAAATTTTTTCGATATGCAGGTCGATAACAGAGCGCGCAGGTTCAGCGTTTGAGCCGGATAGGGGAGTGCCTTTCTTTTCGGGTAATGGAAAATATGGCTCAGGCGATTTCTCAGGATAGGTGTCAAATAGTTGAAAGGTGATGAAAGGCACATTCAGTTGGTGCATGGTTTCTATCTTCTGAAATAGGGTCTTTGCTTTGAGTTTCAGGGGTAC
>JBDHYH010000165.1:0-4995 GCA_039811325.1 Chitinophagaceae bacterium
TCCTGGTCTCCTATTTTTTTATCTATTTCTACTGGAAAGACCTGGCAAGGGTCAAGGACAAGTCTTTTTGCAAAAATTGGTTGAAAGCAGCGATGGTACTGTGGGGTTTCTCCTCTATCGGCGCTATTTTTCTCGCCTATCTATTGGCCAATCACGTAATGATACAGGACTTGTATTTCGCCTCTATGTATTTCTTCCTCCATTTTCAATACAACGGATGGTTCCTTTTTGTATGCTTTGGAGTTTTCTTTGCATATATGCAGCGGCAGGGCCTTCATGCCATCGAAAGGCATAGCCGCAGGCTCTTCAGGATACTGCTCATCACAGTAGTTCCTTCCTATTTCCTGTCCATTCTCTGGCTGGACCTGCCACCGGTGTTGCAGTGGATCGCCAAAATTTCCGGAATACTGCAGATCATTGTGCTGCTTTACTTCCTCAGGATTTTCAGGATGGTAAGGAGGAGTTCTTTCATTGAATTGCATGGCTCTACAGCCTGGCTCTGGACACTTGTTTCGATTGCCTTTACGCTGAAGATCGTGTTGCAATTGCTCAGTATTATACCATATTTCGGGCACCTGGCCTTCGGATTTCGTCCTGTGATCATTGGATACCTGCACCTTTCGTTTATAGGAATCATCAGCCTGTTTATACTTGGGTATATCAATGAATTCATTCACAGGTTCAGGGGAAAAGTGAGCGGACTCGGGGCACTGATTTTTGTCATTGGATTTATGGTGCAGGAATTGATGCTGATGTTCCAGGGATTGGAGGCTATCAATGTTCAGCCCGTTAAGGCTGCCAATCTCATTTTATTTTACTGTGCGATATTGCAGGCAGCCGGATTGATCTGGATCACCATAGGCATTATTCGCGCAGAAGATATAGAATTCAGAAAAAGCGAAGCGGTCAGGAACTGACGTAAATCATTTTTTAGAATTATCACGCTCATAGCCAACCACATCGCTGAATTCTACCTTTGACATCTAAAAAAGTTTTCAGCATGAACAATATAATAGCCGCAGTCGATTTTTCAGAAGCATCTTTCAATGCTGTAAGTTATGCTGCCTACCTTGCCAATATATTTAACAGTACCCTGATCGTAGTGCATGCTTACACGAATACAGACGCGATAGACGATCTGCCGTTGATGGAGGTATTTGAATCTACCAAAGACCTGGAAAAGGCCAACCAGGATTATCTCGAAACACAAATGAATGGCCTCATCAGGAAATACACTGTAAAGATCAAAGGCATAGTGAGCAAGGGCAAACCCGAGTCTGTAATCATGAAAGTGGCGAAGGCAGAAAAAGCCTCTCTTATTGTGATGGGCATGAAGGGCAGAGGAAAAAGCAATTCGATCTTTGGAAGTACCACTATCAGCATGATTGGCAAAACTGATCTTCCCATTATCGTAGTTCCTGAAAAAGCCTTATACAAACCATTACAAAATTTAGTGGTGGCCATAGATTTCAAAGACAACAAACCTGTAAGCCGTTTCAAGGTACTCAACGAACTCATCAAGAAGTATGATCCTTTCCTGCAGATACTCAATGTACAGAAAAAGAAAAGTGAACTGACTCCGGAAATGGTAGCCTCCAAGATGCGCTCAGGACTGATATGGGATAAGTACAATCACAGTTTCAACATTATCGAAAACGATGATGTAGAGGAAGGCATTCATCAGTTTTTGAAAAAACACCCGTCAGACATGCTGGCTATGGTAGCAAAAAAGCATAAACTGCTCGAACGTGTTTTCAGCCGTTCACATACACGCACCATGACCCGGCAAACTAAAATTCCATTGCTGGTGATGCATCCTCCAAAAGAAACAGTAAAGAAAAAATAAAAAGCCTTTTAATCATTTGACAATGCAGGGGAAACTATCTCAAAAAGACGCTAAAGAATTTCTGAAAGATAATATTTATGGACACCTCGGTTGCCATGCTTCAGGCAAGACGTACATTGTTCCTATCAGTTATGCCTTCGACGGAAAAAGCATTTACTGCCACACACATGATGGTCTGAAAGTGGATATGATACGCGAAAATCCGGTGGTTTGTTTTCAGGTAGATGTGATAGATGCGCTCGCTAACTGGAAGTCTGTAATTGTACATGGCACAGTGAGCGAATTGATAAACAAGGAACGCACTAAAGGAATCAAAGCACTGTTGGCAAGACGGGTACCGGCAGTAGTTACTGAAACAGTAAAGATTTCACCGGACTGGCCATTTACAGACGCTGACCATATCGAAATACCAGGTATCATTTTCCGCATCTCTGTAGAAGAAATCTCCGGAAGATTCGAGACTATTCAGTCTCAGCCGAAATAAATACCAACCTGAAAATCTGCTATGAGCAATATCATAGGTCCGTATGCGGATGATCATTCTGTGATACCGGCCGATAATGGATTTTTGAAGATTATTCGGATCATAAGAAAATGAATACCCAGATTTATTTGCAACAACTCAATAAGTGGCAGGATATCCTTGCAGGACTTCGACAAGAAAACTCCATGCTCAAAATAAAGCTCTCTGAATTAGTGGACAATAGTGTGATGACTGATTTCCTGCTGAAAGCAGAAGCGCTGAACAACGAACTGATCATAAATGATGAAACCATAGAAGTATTGTCGGGATCTGTCGGTCACCTGCAAGGGAACCTACATGTACCCGGAAATATAGAATCCAAAAATTCAGGTACAAAACTGAGCAGCCTCGCATCGGATATTGAAAAATTCAGAAAACGGTTCAATAGCCTGAAAAGCAGGTTTCAAAAGGATTTCATGATAACGTAAGCAACTATGTTATTTTTCGATGGAAGAATATTTGAAAAATTATCCGTAGTCGTAAAAATCCTGCTGTTGTCGGTAACTATTACTTTCATAAACCATTACCATCTGTGTCTGCGCCAAGATTGATCTTCCCTGTTATTGCAGGCATCTGCTGACGTACTACTAATTGATCATATCGGCCAGTTTATTCTCACTTAATATTTTAATACTACTCCCTTCTGTAGCAATGAGTTTTTCGTTTTTGAAATCGCTGACTGTGCGTATCAAAGATTCAGTAGTAGTACCGGCAATGTGAGCAAGATCCTCCCTTGAGATTTGTATCAGGTAGTTATTATTTTGTTCCGCTTTATATTTTCTGTAGAGAAACAATAATGCGTTGGCCACCCTTTTTCGCAATGAGTTGTAGGCCAGGTTTACGAGTTGTTCTTCTTTTTCCGTTACGTTTTGCGCCAGCAGTTTAATGAACTTCAATGCCGTGTTCTTATTGCTGGAAACAAGCGTCTCAAAATCTTCACGCCTGATGCTTCCAATTTCACAAGATTCAATGGTCTCCGCGCTTTCTTTGTACACCGTGTTTTCGATAAGTGCAAAGTAGCCGAAAAACTCGCCGGTATTGTAAAGCCCTACCGTCAGTTCTTTGCCGAGGTCATTGATCTTGTAAGTACGCACCTTACCACTCTTGAGATAAAACAAATAGTGCGGATTGGTACCCTCGGCATACACTCTCTGTTTTTTCTTATAGTCGCTGTAGCTAATCTCTTCGAGCAGGTGTTCAAGCGTTTTCTGTTCCTCTTCATCTCCACTATCACCGCCTGCATTCTTCAACTGGTAGGCTTCATTTTTCTTTAGTCGTATTTCTATGGCATTCATCAACTCCAGTTCGGTAAAGGGTTTGGTGAGATAATCATCAGCCCCCAACTCCATACCTTTCCTGAAATCCAGGCGTTCACTCTTGGCAGTGAGAAAAATAAATGGGATGCTTTTTAATTGTTCATTCTTTTGGATCAAATGCAATAATCCATAACCATCCAATACCGGCATCATGATATCACAGATAATGATATCCGGCATCACCTCGAGGGCTTTTTGGAATCCTTCCTTCCCGTTGGCTGCTGTTGATACTTTATAATTGGCCAGTTCCAATATCTCAGCGGTATTCTCCCTGATATCAACATTGTCCTCTACCAGTAGTACTTTTTTCATTGTGCAAAATTGATGATTATTTCTGTACCCTTGTTCAACTTACTTTTCAGTGTCAACTTTCCATTCAGCATATCTGTGTACTTCGATACAATATGCAGCCCCAGTCCTGTACCCGCGATGTTGGTAGCATTTTGGCCACGAAAGAAAATAGAGAACAGTTGCTGCTGGTCCTTTTCGGAAATCCCCATCCCTTCATCTCTGATCGAGAAGAAGATGTGATCTGCTGCAACGTTAGTACGTATCCAGATCGTAGTATGCTCATGCGAAAACTTTGCCGCATTGCTCAGCAGGTTGATCAGAATATTCTTGAATAAATTCTGATCGAGGTGCACGCGTGTTTCACCTTCGTGCACATAATCAATTTTCTGTCCGACTTTGAAGATATCACTCATTTCCACATACTGTTCATAAATCAGTTCCTTAATATTAAAATCAATAGGGTTTGCTTTGATTTTACCTTCTTCAATTTTGCCGAGTGATAAAAATTCATTCAGAATATTGTTGAGATTGATAACAGAAGATTTGATTCTTTGAATGTGCTTGTCGCGTTTCTCCTGTTCATCGGTTTGTTTGTATTTAGCAAGCAGGGATGCTGATGAAAGTATCGTACTGAGTGGTGTCCTGAATTCATGCGAAGCCATCGACACAAATGCACTCTTCATCTCACCGAGGTCTTTTTCTTTACTCAGCGCTTGTGATAATTCGTTGCGTGATTCCTCCAGTTTTTTCAGCGTTTCTTCGAGTCGGACAGTTCTCTGATTCACTTTGTTTTCCAATTCTTCATTCAGTTTCTCCATTTTCTTATTCATTGCTGCCAGCTCGAGTCGTTGTTCCCTTAGTTTTTCCTGCACCTGTACGCGGGATGTAATGTCGCTGATGAAGGCGATAGAAAAAATCCCTTCTTCGTTGGCATAACTGCTGAGGCTGATTTCTAAAGGTATTTCTCTGCTATCCTTTGTAATGCCGAAAAGATCACGCCCCATACCCATTGGCCTGGT
>JBDHYH010000166.1:0-4978 GCA_039811325.1 Chitinophagaceae bacterium
GCATTTTGTGCGAAGCTATATTGTGTTGCAAAAATGAGTGTTGCAATCACAAGGAGTAGAAGTTTCATTTTCATTTTCTTTATTTTTTGATTTAAGAACTTTTGTTGAGTATTTTGTTTTTTGAATCATTTACTTTGATAATTCAATAGAAATCCCTGCCTTAGTTCTTACCCGGCAACAATTGGCTTATAAGTGAAGTTGGACTGCTTACCTGCGAACTCAGGATGTCAGTATAACTTTTATGGCACATTGCTAAGGATAGCCGGATTTTTTTTATTTTGATTTTGTGAAGAACATAGTTCATTCGCACATTTCAGAAATTCCTTAAACCAGAGTTTCAAGGCTGGATAGCCTTATGTTGCTTCCCTTCTTCCATACTATTTGCAATCGTAGGAATATTCAATATAAACGGAATAACCGTCTAATGCACTTACCCAGTACACCGATTGCGGGAGGCCGTATATACTCACTACCTTTGATTTCAACACTTCTTTATCGAGCAAAGTAAAATTGCCAATGTGTTCACGATTGGTATAGGTTTCCTTTATACTGCCAGTACCAGGGAATACACCGAGATAAGGTTCAATGAAGTCATTCATGGTCAACCCTTGTTTTATTATTCCGGTAAATGGGGATAGAGAAGGTTGATCCACGTTAGTGTAATTTTCTATTGATTCTACATCCTTATCATCTTGACTGGTAGTCTTTGTAAATTGTCCAAGGTTGTCATATTCAAATGTCTTTGTAAGTTTTAACCCTTGGGCCACCCCCTTCTTTATCTCCCATATACACTTTGAGACCAAGCCGGAAGAATTGTAATCAAAACTCATTAGATATGCCAGGTCGCCCCCTTCTTTTTCTTCTATTCGAATTAATTGTTCACCATTGTAGAAGAACCTGACGGAGTACGAGTTTACAGTATTTCCAAGCATTATGAATTTATGTGTTCCACTTTCAATTCTGCCATCACTGCTCCTGTTATAGGTGAATTCATCCCCTTGAGTTTCTCGATCTATGACTTCTTTATTTATGAAACCATACCCATCATAATAGAACGTTCGGGTACTGTAGAATCTACCTTGCAGCGTTGTCTTAACAGAAATAAGCCTGCATTTTTTATCTTTTTTGGAGGAGGACTCCGATTTCTTGCATGAGATAGTTGATAAAGCCAGGAATACAGTGAGGGCGAAGATTATTTTTTTCATTGCTTATTTTTTGATTAAAGAATTTTTATTGACCATTTATTTTATTGAATTAATTGACCTTCTGATAAATAAAACAGCCTCCCAACTCACCTAACTGCAATTAGTTTCAAGAGAAATAAAAACAATCAATGGAACTACCCTGGATCGGCGGAAAAGGGTAACTCTTGATTGAGTAAAAAACTCATTATGGTTAGCTGGTAATTATTCTTTTTAACCTGAATTTTATCAAGTCAGTTTTCTTTCAAAAAATATTATTGTATCAATCTTCTACGAATACCTGAAGTCATGGTTTAAGAAACATGTTTTACTTCCTTTTCATTTTGCACAATCAAATTGATAGGAAGAAAAAGTTGACTGACCCTGGCCATCCTGGTACTCTATTGATTCTGTATAACCTCGTGCATTTAATGTTTTTGATTTTACAGTAAGTGTGTATATTAACTTCATGCCATTTCCATCTGCTTCAAAACTTTCTATTGTAGAGCCTATTCCCGGATCAGAATAGCCATAGGCGGTTAAAAACAAGTTCTGGTACGGCAGCCCATGTTCCGTCAAATAAATTTCAGAAGCCGGTGAAGGAATTCCTTTTTGTGTTATAACATCATAAGAGTAAATACCGCCTTTCTTATATTCCCTGGTGATTTTTATGATCTGGCCTACATCATTATATTTGTAAAGTTTCTTTTCGTTAAAATCGGGATCGTCTGCATAATCGCTACTGATCTCAATGATCAACCCCTTGTTATTATATTTGATTTCTCTCACAATACCTGCAGGAGACCCATCTGGATTAAACTCATCTATATGCACATCTCTTCCGTTCGGATAACTATACTTAGATAGGAATACTGACTCCCCATTCACAAACAATTCAGTACTTTCTATTTGGCCGTTATTATTTCGGTAGTATCTGAATTCAATATTGTCTTCACCTATTTTCGTAAATTCAGAATTTATATAACCCTTCGCATCATAGGTGTAGGTTATGGTGTAGGATGGATAAGGGCCAGCCTTCGGGGCTATAGTAGCCAATACCCTGCAGTTCTCTTTAAGGAAGGTAGGAGAATCATTTTTTTTACAGGAGTTGATTGCAGCCATCGCCAGAAGTATGACTGTGGCAAAGATTAATTTTTTCATTTTTTTTGATTTTAGAATTAAATAAATTGAAAGGAGTTTTTATGTTTTCTGATTCTCTTCAGCCGGTATAAATACTTCGTAAGCTAAAATTATGTGTCATTTAAGGATAAAAATATCCGCAATTATTTGACGGGTTTGATTTCTTATCTGTCGGGCGATTTTCTGATTATCTGGCTGTTCAATGAAATCACTTCGCTGAATAAAGGAGGATCCGGATTCTAACAAATTGCAAAATTGAGAAGGCCAATTAACGAGATTTAAAATTTTGTATTGGTTAAAATCATCCACTTAATAATTGTTCCTGCCCATCCAATCATTACTGCTTTTTTAACGTGGATTGGAGCCTTACATTTAGAGATGAAGCGTTGCGTTTTACCCACTAATTAGTTTTAAATTTATATCCAATTGCCATACGATGAAATTCCTCATGCTGACTTTTTTGCTACTTTTTTGTCAGGGAGTATTTTGCCAGACAGGTAATGAATTGCATTATAATTTCAGGCATATCACCTATTCGGATGGCCTTGCAGATAACAGGGTGATTCGGATAGGCCAGGATAGCAAAGGATGGATGTGGTTTGCCACCTTCAATAACATCCAGCGATATGATGGAAAATGGTTTCGGAGTTACCGAAAAGATTTTTTGGCTGGTGTTCCTGAGTCAGTTGGTTTCAACGGAAGTTTGGTTGCCGGTAAAGAAATATATGTTGTTTGGGGTAGTAAAAATTTTCGTTACAATCCGATGAAAGGAAAATTTGAAGTAATGATTCCTTCTTCGTTAATCCCTCGAAACGAACAGTTTTTGACGCTTACTGATCACAAAGGCAGAGATTGGCATGTCGGGTCGGTTGCCTTTCCAATTAATTCAAATGCTCTGATAAATGGGTGGAATTTTTTCACTTCTGAAACCGGCTTTTTTCAAGGCCCCAATTATTGGTATGATTCGGCAACCCACAGGTCGTGGCTCGTTTTGGGGGACAACTTACTTGTGTATCGTAAAATAAATAGCAGGGACTCCATTATATCGGAAAATAAGTTTCAGGCTTTTCCAATATCACTCAGAAAAATATTGGAAACTGAAGATATCCGAAGCTTTTTGATCGACGCAGAGCAAAATTTATGGATTTCCACCTGGATGAACACGCTGTATCAGTACAATCTGAGAACGGAAAAAGTAGTCTACTATTCCTTAAGAGCAATTCAGCAACAACAAAAGAGAGCAGTAAAAACAAAGGGGCCATTAGGCGTGAATTGTATGGTAATGGATACACGGGGTAATGTTTGGATAGGAACTTACGGTTGCGGATTGCTCAGGTACAATAAGAGCTCCCGTCAATTTGATTATGTAATAACGCATGAAAGCAACCAGAATATTATAAGATATAATATCGAAATAATTTGTATAGTTCAGGATAGAGAAGAAAACATCTGGATTGGTACTGACGCAGGAGTCAATATCTTTAATCCTTACCGCGATTTACTTAAAACGATAGCAATTAGCAACTTAAGAGGTACCTCTCCGCAACACATTGAAATATCAGGTCTGTACAAAACAAGTAAAAATAAAATCGTTGTAGGTACCTGGGGAGGAGGAACCACTTTCTTAGATTCTACTTTCAAGGTTCAGAAAAATTACGAATTTGATTTGATAGACCGAAATGCGGTTTGGAGTTTTATTGAAGATAAGGATAGTATATTATGGTCAGGCTGCCAGCATGGGTATATCAACCGGTACCGGCCAAATGGTAGTTTTATGGATTTCCTTCATCCTCCCGAAAGTGGATTCTCAACGATAAGAGCTCTGGCAAAAGACAAACAGGGAAACCTTTATTTCGGCCTGCATAGTGGCAAGGTGATGAAATGGGAGGTTGCACAAAAAAAATTCATCGGTTATGCATTGGGATTACCTGTGCAGTTGAGAAAGGGAACTTTGTGGAGCTTGTTTATTGACAATCGGGAAAACATTTGGGCCGGTACTCAAAATGGTCTCTATAAATTAGACCCAATCACCATGCAATATTCAGATTCTTTTTTGACAGGAAAGCCTGCTGGTTATGAAAGATCAGTTACATCTGTCAGGCAGTTTAATGACAGTATGTTGATTCTGGGCTATTATTTTGGTGGAGGCAGTTTTTTTAATTTGAATACTGAGAAAGTGGTTCCCTGGAATGTTAAACCTGACTACTTTCAAAATCCTATCTATGCCCTGGAAAAAGATCAGCATGACAATATCTGGATTTCGTCCGGATTGAACCTGTATTATTTTGATCCTAATGGCGAGTCAAAATCAGTTCGGCCTGTCTTTGATTCCAGAATTCTCAATGCGGCTTTTGATTTTGTTTCTTTCATAAAATTGCCGGACCAAAAATGGGTAACTGCTACCAATACTGAAATTGTCATATTTGACCCCGAAATTGCTGAGGGGATTGAGAGCAGCCCGTTGAATGCAAGGATAACCGGCATGAGCATCTTTGATTCATCGGTGTTGATTGATTCTTTTCTTCTGCTGAAATTACCTGTTCATTTAAAGTACTTTGAAAACAGTATCACATTGGAATTTACGCCAATGAACTTTACTTCGATTCCGGGAGTGCGGACTCTTTTCCGGTTGGAAGGCAATGACGATAACTGGAGAG
>JBDHYH010000167.1:0-4896 GCA_039811325.1 Chitinophagaceae bacterium
AAATGGAGCGAGGAACACGATGCAGAATTTGCTAAGCGCCAGGAAAAGCACAAAAAAGCCAGGGCTGCCTCAAGGCCAGCTTTCGTAAAGAAGGAAAGACCTGCTGCGAAGGTTGAAGAAACCGTAACAGCTACTTCTGAAGAAGCGCCGACCGGAAAGGAAGACACTGCCGCTGAATAATTGTAACATCAATTCCTGAAATAATTCAAAGCCACCCATGGTGGCTTTTTTTGTGCTGCAAAGAAAAGTATCTCCACGATTTTAGATTTTCTTTAGAACCGATGGTATTAATATTGTCATTCATTAATGAAAACTAAAGATTCAAATGACTTACTTCCCCACCAAGATATCTTTTCGATATTTCACACCAATCGTTCTGGTCATCTTTCTCAGTACATTCTCATCTGAAATCTTCGGCCAGCAAAAACAGGAATCTAAAATTGAAGATGCCATCCAGGTACTGAAAGACTTTGGGAGCATGAAAGAAAACATCCCTCATGAATTACTCCAAATGAGTGAGGGGATCATCATTGTCCCCAAAATGATCAATGCAGGATTCGTGCTCGGGGGTAAAAGAGGTAGAGGTATTGCAATGGTAAAAAACGAAGACGGCACATGGAGCGATCCTGTTTTCATTTCCATTACCGGAGGAAGTGTAGGATTTCAGGTTGGTGTGCAATCTGTTGACCTTGTTTTGGTATTCAAAAACCGTGAGACATTACAAAATATTAATGACGGTACATTTACATTGGGAGGAGATATTTCAGCAGCGGTAGGGCCGGTAGGACGAAGCTCTTCGGCAACAACCGACTACAAGATGGAAGCCGAGGTGTATTCGTATTCACGAAGCAAAGGATTATTTGCCGGGATCAGCCTTGCAGGATCAGCCATCAGTGTTGACGGGGTATGGAACAATGCCTACTATGGAAGTGACCTCTCTGCAACAGACATTTTTGATAGCACTAACGATGATGACGCAAGGATAGCCGCATTGAAAGAAGAGTTACGTTCTCTATCTGTATCCTGATGCCAGCGGCATGGCCGGACTGAGCAGAACTCTCTGACATACCCTACGATGTTACCTTTCCTACGTGAGTACCCATCACTAAATCAGAATGGCTATTCTTCTCAGGATTTCATTCCAAGAGGATTTAGCGACAGATGCACAACCATGATCAATTACAAGTCCATAATAAATCCGATTTTGTTGCCTGTTGAAATCTTTAAGACGGATATGCAGAAAAAAAACAAAACAGAGAATATCATTCAGACACTTAAACACCATTTGCCATTTTGCTGCTTCAATTCTGACGGGGAGGATAGTGCTATTACATTGAAGATACTTTGATACTGCCGAAGAGATGCTGACAAGAAAAAAAGAAGGTAATTCCAGCATGCAATTGAATTAGTCATTTTTTAATTTCAGTATCTTTTTCAAATTAACGATCCTCTTATCACTTCGAGAATTGACGTTATATCGAGCGCTTTTCAAATCCGACAGCAAACAGACATGACAATAAAGAAAAATATGGCTTACATTTAAGACAAAAAGAGCCATGAGTTTTAGAAACAAAACAGTTTTTATCACAGGCGCATCCCGCGGTATCGGCAAAGCTATTGCACTACGGCTTGCCAAAGAAGGCGCAAACATCATCATAGCAGCTAAGACTACGGAGGAACATCCAAAATTGGAGGGCACCATTTTTTCTGCTGCCAATGAAATAGAAGCAGCCGGAGGGCATGCACTTGCAGTGCAATGTGATATTCGGTTCGAAGAACAAATACTCAATGCAGTTGAAAAAGGAATTTCTCATTTTGGCGGCATGGATATTCTCATCAATAATGCCAGCGCCATATCATTAACCAATGTGGAGCAAACTTCCGCAAAGCTATTCGATCTGATGCACGACATCAACGTGAGAGGCACCTTCCTCGTAAGCAAGGCCTGCATACCTCACCTCAAAAATGGAAAGAATCCACATATACTCACCTTATCCCCTCCTGTAAATCTCGATGTGAAATGGGTAACAGCACACGTGGCATATACCCTGAGCAAATACAATATGACCATGATTGCCTCCGGCCTGGCAGGTGAACTGAGACATTATAAAATAGCATCCAACACGCTTTGGCCACGAACAACAATCGCTACGGCAGCAGTTAAAAACCTGCTCGGAGGTGATGCATTGATGAAGAAAAGCCGGACTCCTGCAATCGTTGCTGATGCTGCCTATTATATTTTGGGAAGGCCATCGCACGAATGTTCCGGTTACACTTTTTTAGATGAAGACGTGTTGAAAGCAGAAGGCATTTCAGATTTCAGTGTGTATGCTGTAGATAAAAATGAAAAGTTATTTACCGATCTATTCCTGGAAGAAAATACCTGAAAGTTTATCCCTTGTTATCCCATGAAGACACTTTCCCTTCAAGATTTGAAATGACCAATTTCATCTTTGATTCAAGATCATAGAAGTTTGGCAATTCTTGTCCATTGAAGACAAGAAAGACTGCAAGGTGCAATTGCTTTTTTTCAAGGATCTCACGAAGTGGAACTGTGTTCAGCCGCCAGGTCTCCCGCATCAGCCGCTTAATTCTGTTACGATCCACCGCTTTCTTAAACCTGCGTTTGCTTACTGAAAATCCTACTTGCAAATAGCCAGATTCTACTTTCGAATAGGTAATCCGAAAGGGGAATGTACTAAACGACCTTCCGGATTCAAAGAGTTGTTGAATCCTCTTCCGGCTCTTCAATCGTTGATGCTTCTTTAGTGTAAACTGATGTTCGATGTAGAAATAGTTTTTAACTGGTTCAAGATAAGCAGTTTTTTCAGACTGTTGATTTCGGCTCTGACACTTGGGTCTGAGTCAGACAAGTACAATGAACTATAAACTCTGCTCCCTGAGCTTGCCGAAGGGAGATTTGTAACAGTTCATTTTCATTATTGTTCATTTCGGCAAGCTCAATGAGCAACAAAAAAAGCCTCAAAAAGAGGCTTGTATTGTCAAAAAATTTCAGTCTTTATTTCTTGCTTCCGTGCTCATCAGAAACCGTCAACTTATAACGGCCTTTCCTTCTGCGGCTGGCTAATACCTTACGGCCATTTGCTGTGGACATGCGCTCTCTGAAACCATGAACACTCTTACGGCGGCGCTTATGGGGCTGAAAGGTTCTTTTTTTACCGGGCATTATTAATAATTTTTATAGTTAATAATTCAGTTTCCAAATCAGCCGGGCACCATCCCCGCTGCTGTGAAAGGGTTGCAAATGTAAGGAAAGAATATGAATTTAAGAGCACTTTACCACTACCCTTAAAGCTTTGTCTCACAATTAGGATTATCTCAACATTCATTCGAAATCAATATGCCGGGACCTCACGCCCTCTCCAAAAAACAATTTGGAATGCCTGTCAAAGTCTTCTCTGGAATCGGTAGTAAAAAATTGCATTGTACCACCTCTTGAACATTCTCTGTCAATTTCCGGATGCCGCCTTAGATAACTCTGAAGGCTGGAAGCCGTGATTTGCCCCTGCGAAAGTAATTGCATCTGGCCCGGAAGGGCTTTCTCTATTTTATCTGCAATCAATGGATAGTGCGTACAACCCAATAATACCGTATCAATATCAGGCTGTTGTTCGAAAAGATAATTAACATCCTGCCTGATGAAGAAATCTGCTCCTTCATTATTGAATAGATTATTCTCTATGAGTGGGACCCATAAGGGGCAAGCTTGCTGATACACGGAGACTCCGGGGAAAAAATGAGATATCTCTATAATATAAGAACCTGAGTTGACTGTTCCAGTGGTAGCCAAAATTCCTACCTTACCTGTACTGGTATAGTTACCTATGATCTCAGCAGTAGGCCGGATGACACCCAAAATCCTTTTCTCCGGATTCCATCCCGGCAGATCTCTTTGCTGTATGGTTCTCAAGGCTTTTGCTGATGCGGTATTACATGCAAGGATCACAAGATGGCAATCCTGTTCCAGCATCCATTTAACACATTGCTTTGTATACCTGTAAACAGTTTCAAATGACCTCGTTCCATAAGGAGTCCTCGCATTATCCCCGAGATATAAATAATCATATTGGGGCATCAGGCTCCGGATCTCACGCAAGACTGTGAGGCCTCCATACCCGGAATCAAATATGCCGATCGGTTTCATGATTTTAGCAGCAAAAATAAAAAAGCCATCCAACGAATGGATGGCTTATTATTTAATAATTAAACCCGGATTATGCATTAGAGTAAGAGAATGGTGATTTTAAAACTTCAATCTGAGAGAAAAGCCCATCCATCCACATTCGTTTTTTTACTGGTAAGGCAATTTTTAAGACCTTCCTGTTTGCATGATTTGAAGTCCATGCTCCTAATGCAAAGCATTGGGATTTAATAGTGTTCAAAGTAGCCTTACTGTGTTTTTGCAATGCAAAATGTCTGAATAAACTGATAAGATTATAAGCAACTATAATGAATCTGAAGGATGCTTCTGTGGCTTCAAAATTCTGCATGCAGAAATTTTCCAATCCAAAATCCTGTTTTAATTCTTTAATTCTGTTTTCACAATCAGCACGGCTATTGTACATATTCCATATCTGGTCAAGCGGCAAATCCATGTTGGTTACATAACAGCTATAACGGTATGCGGGTTCATCTTCAAAAAGTATTTTCCCAGAACAATCTGGCCGGTCTTCTATCTTTTTCTTTACAAGAATATAGCGCCGCTCCTGGCCATTAATGTGAGCAAATTTCATTTCACATAATTCAATACCCTTTGCCAAAGTAACCCACTCTTTTTGAGACAGTACTTCTGCTTTTACATTTGGATACATCCTCACAGCAATGATGTAGTTCTTGCTTTCTTTTTCCAGATACTTCAAAATCTCTTCGGTGTAA
>JBDHYH010000168.1:0-4832 GCA_039811325.1 Chitinophagaceae bacterium
TGAAATTGGATTCGCTTCGGTAATATCCAATATTATAATTAAATGCTGCCAGGGTTTCATTAAAGTCTGAGCCTTTAGCGAAGAAATATTTCCAATTACTACCATCACGAAGCAGGAGGTGGAAAAAATTCCTGCCTTCGGTATAATACAAACTCCTGGAATCTCCACCTGTCAGGTATGTGTAGTATAACATGAATAAAATACCAGATAGCATCTTGATCCAAAAACCTTGCAAATAATATTTTTTCAAATAAGGTTCGGGCAATTTTCTTGCCTTTCTCCGTGCAAAAAGGAAAAAAATAAAAATATAGACAGGGATCAGTATCAATTCAGGAAAGCTCATTTGCCGGGAATAATTTGAGTTAGGTGGATGCGGCTATTTCAGAATTCTTTATTGCTACATTTTCATTGGTTCTGTATACAGGATGCTCTTTGAGAATATTATCATAAATCGATCGGTAATTTTCAACAGCCTTCTCCAGGTCGTAATGTTCCAAAGCCGCTTGCCTGATAGACTTCCTGTCATATATTTTCTTTTTGAGATCTTGTGTAGCCAGGTCATAGCTACTCTCGTTGAGTTCTTTTAATACAATACCAGCATTAGATTTTTCAACGATATCAGTTACGTCTCCTATACCATCATTTGTAATGACAGGAATTCCCATAGCCATAATTTCGCCCAGTTTGGTTGGTGATGATGCCTGTTTGGAATAGCAAGGTTTAATAAAAAATATGGAATACTGGCTCAAAGACAATAGCACCGGTACATCCTGCCTGTTGGCGCTTGTTATGATAATATTATCGGGTTGTACTCCTGCTGCCAAAGCAATGTCCAGGATTGTTTGTTTATCGTCCGGGGAGATCACAAGTAGTTTGGATGATTGATTTTCTTTATTTAATTTTTTGAACAGTGAAAACATCTCTTTGGCCAGGTACCAGGTACCGACCGATCCCAAATAACTATAGATGAGGTCTGATTCATTAATGCCAAACTGATTCTTGAGTTGCTTTGCTTGTGAACTTTCCAGGCTTTCCGGATTGAACAATTCCATATCGACGCTGCAAGGGATCACCTGCAACGGAGTACCCGTTTTATAATATTTTGAATCACGGAGTATTTGTTTTGCTTTGTGCGTAAGGCAAACTATGCCATCGCTTAAAGATAATTCCAACTTTTCTTTTCTGTCAAAATATTGAAATACTTTCCTGTAAATTAATTTGTTTTGCGGCCATTGCCCGCTGTCAATGCGGCTTTGAGAATAGAAGTCGCGAACATCATTCAGAAATCTGATTCCAAATTTTTTCTTCAACCACATCCCTGCTAATGCAGGTGTACCCGACCTCGTGTGTACCATATCTATCGGGTCCTGGCGGTGAATCCTGGCAGCCCTCTGTTTGATCTTTTGCAAATCATAAATAGCAGAAAGTACTGGTGGTTGTTTGTGATATTTTAAAGGTTCCCACCGGATCGGCAGACCAGACAGCAATGATTCAATCCTTGCTGAATGCCTTTGGAATCTGTCGGATTTTTCACAACTAATGATCGTAAATCGGTATCCGTATTCTGTGAGTCTGCACAGGTATGGTAAGATTTGGCTCTGCCCGAGAGGATCAGTAAGGCCATCATAAGAGATGAATAGAATGTGATACATGTGCAAAGAAATAGTTAGGGGTTACTATATAGCGCAAATATATAGGGATTTATTGCGTAAGAATCCAGGGGTGCATTTCAAATCCGATTGCAATCGGATTTGAAATGCACCCGAATCTCCAGCCCAAGTTTCATTTCTGATTTTTCATATAGATCTAAATACAGTATCAATCCTAAACCAGCTAAATAGTAAACAGGAAGGCCTGGCAAACAGGCAGGGGTACATCAAATAGAAAGGTTGGTTATGGGAACAAGAAAACACTTTTTTCTGCTCCAGTGTTCCTCTGCACCTTCGGAGAGTTTCACTGTATTAAATATTCTCAGGAGATTTTTGGTATTTTTTTATTGTTCCTGAATTCATGATTTCTCTTCATTTGGGAAAACTGGAAATTTCTCATGCTCCCGAATCATCAAACCAACTGTCTTTGCAAACTGAATGCTCTCTGCTATTACATGTTGCATATCCAGATACCTGTATGTTCCCAGCCGCCCGAGGAAAGAAATGCCTTGTAATTTTTCTGCTTTCTCCCTGTACCTGGCAAGCAATGTCTTGTCAACCTTCAGGCGTTTAGGATAAAATGGAATGTCATTCTTTCCGCATTCTTTACTGTATTCTCTGGAGATAATCGTCTTGTCAAAATGATGCCATGGAGCCAGGTGCTTGTGCTCGGTAATGCGTGTCCAGGGTATGTCTTCATCACAATAATTTACTTGCGGTACATCCTGAAAATCACCTTTATACCTTTCCGTTTCGAATTGAAGTGTCCGGTAACCTAACCTGCCAAATTCGAAATGAAAGTATGCATCCAAAGGGCCGGTGTAGAAGACATGATCGAAGTTTGTGGTATCCGTTTCCGGGAAAAATTTTCTATTTTTTGTTAAGTGAATGGACGGATGATTGATGAGCGTTTCGACGAAGTGGGTATATCCGTTGACCGGAATTCCTGTGTATGGATGCAAATGGTAATTGTTATCATTATCGAACCTCACCGGGATTCGCTTTAATACAGAGGCTGGTAATAGCCGTGGCTCACAGCCCCATTGTTTCTTTGTGTATCCATAGTAGAATGCCTGGTATAAGTCCTTTCCCAGGAACCGCATGCCCTGTTCTTCAAAATTGACGGGGTGTAAAATTGTATGGTCTCCCATTGTATCGATCAGCTTTTTGGCAGATTCTGAAGTGAGAGATTGATTAAAGAACTGGTTGAGCGTTTTCAGATTGATTGGGAACGAATAGGCATTCCCGTTATGAACTGCCTTCACGTGATGAATGTAAGGCTTTAGCAAAGAGAACCGGTTAAAATAATCCCAGATCTCTTTATTGTTTGTATTGAAAATGTGAGGGCCATAGTGATGAACCATGATGCCAGTTTCTTCGTCCGGTGAAGTGAAGCAATTGCCGGCAATGTGTGATTTTTCTTCCCAGATATCGATATGGCAATCCAAACTCTCAACGAGTTCACGCGCAAGAACGGAACCAGAGAATCCTGAACCGATGATGAGGAAGTGTTGCGACATGGATTTCTTTATGAGTTTCGGTTTGAAACCTATAAAATTAGGAATTGGCAAGCTAATGATGAAAGGCACAAAGAATATAGATCATGTTTGATCACACTTATGTTAGCCAGGCAGGAATTTTCTGGTTGGTATCTCACCTGCCGGTAGTAATATATAGAGGTAGGTAGCCCATCTCCGGAAATATGTGATGTGGCCCGGAAGTACACGATTTTATCGCTTGATAAAGCTAAAACCTTGTGCCCTTGACGCTGCCTGATATCCGGAAGAATCATAGCAAAATGATCTATTGCTAATTACATTGCACTTTTAGATTTTCCAAAGAAGCCACTCTTTATATTCCTCTATTTCAAAACTTCAGCGTATAAGACAGATAGGGTATCAAATCAAAAACACTCTCTCCTGTCCTGATGCGGATGCTCTTGCTGCTCATCGCTCCTCTCAGATTATAAGAGTATTGTTCCTCGGAGCCATTAATATTATACACTCCGGCCTTCAATGAAGAATAAAACTTCTTTCCTTTCAGGCTGTGCCAGGTGAGCGCTACGTCAAAGCGCTGGTAAGCCTTAGCACGATATTGATCATTTTCATTGTATTGGTAGGTAAACTGATAGTCATTGATCGGATCATCAGGCACCGTTGCCAAAGTATCAGCAAATACCAGCCCGCCCAGCGAATACACATTGCCGGTAGCAAAACTCCACAAGCCGGAAATATCCCACCGGGGTGAAACAGCCCAGGTAAAGCCTGCATTGGCTGCATGGCGATGGTCATATTTATATGGGAACTCTTTACCGCCGTTAATACTCGCAAACTGGCGCCAGCTCCACGAAAGTGCATACGCTGCCTGCCATGAAAACTTTTCTTCGGAATTCCTGATCATCAACTCTGCACCATAACTGCGCCCCTTACCTAATTCAATATTTTGTTCCCAATCTGTGCTGTTGATAAACGAACTCTTTCCCTGTGCATAGTTGGTCACATTCATCAATTGTTTATAATAACCATCCACAGAAACTCTCCATCTGCCTCCTAACTGGTATGCATAACCTAAATTATAAATCTCACTGGCTTCCGGCTTCAGAATCCTTGTACTCGGCACCCACAGGTCCCTGTTAGCTCCGGCATAGGGATTGGTAACCAGGTGCAGAAACTGATTCATCCTGCTGAAAGATGCATAGAGTTTATGGTGTGGCATAAAACTGTAAGACACAAAAAAGCGCGGTTGAAATACGACAGTATGATACCCTTCCAACTGGTAACCGCTGACACGCAGCCCGGGTTTCAGAAACAGTTTTTTGCCTGCTTTGATCTCTGCCTCGGCATAGCCGGATAAGTCCTCAAACACAAGCGGAGTAAAGGATACAAATTTATCTTCGGCATCTTCCAGAATATCGGTGATCTTACTGTCAAACGGTTTTATCGTTGTTTGCGCTAACTTAAACCCGGCATTGAATTTCAAATGGCCGGAAGCATAAATCTCAGCCTGCGATTGTACATTGTAATTCTTCAGAGATGAAAACGTACCAATGTATTTTTTCTCAAGTTCAGTATCCTCTTCTGTTTCTGGTTCCTCCTCATCGTCCGCTTCCGCCTCGCTATCCAATTCGAAGAGCGTGTATTGAAACACTTCTAAGTTTTGATAGTGACTGAAATTGAGGGATGT
>JBDHYH010000169.1:0-4783 GCA_039811325.1 Chitinophagaceae bacterium
TATTTAAGACCAAAAATACAACAAAAAAACCAATAAATAAATATTGGTCTTAGATATTTTTCATTTTCGTATAATATTAGTTTTCCTGAGATGGCATTTCAGGTACCCCTGCTATTGCCGCCATCATACCTGACAGAAATTATTCGCATATTCATAGTCATTATTTCGCAATTTTGCACCTCAATATTTTACTATGGCAACGCTAACATTTAACGGGCAAACAGGATTTTAC
This sequence comes from Chitinophagaceae bacterium, assembly GCA_039811325.1. GTDB lineage: Bacteria > Bacteroidota > Bacteroidia > Chitinophagales > Chitinophagaceae > Ginsengibacter. The sequence goes on from JBDHYH010000169.1 coordinate 233, forward strand.
AAAGGAAAGGTAAGGGATGTATATTATATTAAAAACCAGTGGCTGGTAATGGTAGCCAGCGACCGAATCTCTGCATTTGATGTGATATTGCCGAGAACCATTCCATTCAAAGGGCAGGTCTTAAACCAGATCGCAGCCTTTATGCTGAATCTCACAAAAGACGTTTGTCCAAATTGGCTATTGGAAACACCGGCACCAAACGTAGCTGTCGGAAAAATGTGCAAACCATATAAGGTGGAAATGGTAATCCGCGGCAATCTTTCCGGCCATGCATGGCGGACTTATCAAAGTGGTGGACGCACACTCTGCGGTGTATCACTACCTGATGGATTGAAGGAAAATGATTACCTGCCGGAACCGATCATCACGCCGAGTACCAAAGCGGCTGAAGGCCATGATGAGGATATCAGCCGCGAAGATATTATTGCTCAGAACATCGTAAGTAAAGAAGAATATGAGCAATTGGAAAAATATACACGTGCACTTTTCGATCTTGGAAGAAAGTATGCTAACTCCCGCGGGTTGGTCCTTGCAGACACTAAATACGAATTTGGAAACAGTGACGGGAAAATATATCTCATTGACGAAGTGCATACACCGGATAGTTCAAGGTATTTTTATGCAGATCAGTTTGATGAAAATCAAAAATCAGGTAAGAAACAAAAACAACTCAGCAAAGAATTTGTGAGAGAGTGGCTGGTAGCAAATAATTTCATGGGTAAGGAAGGACAGTCTGTACCTGAAATGACTGACGAATGGATAACCACTATCCAAAACAGGTATATCGAATTGTTTGAAAAATTATTAGGACAATCATTTAAAGAAGAAAATATTTCATCATCAGAAATTGAAGATCGGGTTAATGTTGCAATATCGAATCTCTAAAATTTGCAGAACCATTACAGGTTTGAGTCGCCTTGAAACTATTTGCCCTTGTCTTCCCTTCGCTGTTCCTTGTAAGATTTTTTGTAGGGGAAATTCCTGCCAAAGTCATCAGTGATATTTTCTATTACCTCTGTAGCATCGTTGTTGTAGGTGATAGAAGTTTTGTAGCTGTCGTTCCAGATTGCGTAGTTATTGCTAAGCAGGCTGCATGATGCATAAATATCATTGGTCTTATTGATTACCCTCGGCATGGGTACTCTGCCACCGAGGCCGGCATCGAATACAACCTGTTTTGCGACATCCACACCATAAGAAGCTGCATCACTCATAAAGCGTTTTTTTCGCACCCGCATCCGAACCACTGCATCTACGTTCAACATTTTACAGAGTACTTTATCATCTTCTTTCCAGGATTCTCTTACTGAAATTTTATGGTTCTCTAATGCACTCAGTGTGGTGCTGATATCCTGGATATTCACAGTGGTGAAATATTTCCTGGTGTTGGCATACTGCAATATGCTATTATACAATGCTTGCTGAAAATTAAGGCTCTCTGTTTCTTCTATTTTTTCAACCTGGTCACCTGACAGGTTCTTTGGCTGAACTCCGCTGAATATTATTTCTGCAGGTAATACTGCTACTACATGGTGATTTTTGGTTTGTTGTTTAAATAGATTGCTGGTGTAGTATCTGTGACTACAAGAAGAAGCCGAAAGGAAGAAAAGAAAAATAAACAAATATTTGGTTGTTTTCATGTTCTGGCGTTAGGTTAAAAAGTTCATCCATGAAACAGGAACAGTTTCATTTCTAAACGTGAAATGCTCATCAAAATTGCAGTAACAATTACGTTCACCTGGCCCTACAAATTGAATTAACATTTAATCTGGCTTGCGATTAGCTAACTTCTTAAAGAATTACAATCCAACTGATATCTAACAGCAATTGACCTTTCATTATTCCTCCATACAGAAAGTTGAAAAGCCCTTTTTTCAATTCAAACATATCCCTGTTCCAACTCAAGGAAAGAAATCGATACTGACAGGCTTTTATTCTCCGGTGGCAAGAGTTTATGCATCATACACCTACATCATTGTAGGAATACATTTCATTGTCGTTTCAATCAAGGCTCTTTGGATTGCTATTTCCTGAATAGAACAAATTGAGAATTCAAAAGGGTAATGAAACATGAGACTGTTTCAAAATATTTAAAAGTGATAGGTCGCTGCCAAAATGAAGTCTGCAGTTCTATTCACCATCCCTCCACTATATACTGAATAAATTTTCTGGCCTGCATTTTCAAACCGGAATTCAGGAATGATGGTAAGATTATCGATCTTGAAATTGGCAGAAAGTGTCGTTTCAAAGATTCCGGCATTGAGTCCTAATGCATTTTTCTTATCATCAAAATATTCTCCTCTCAATGTAAAACCCAACCAGTCCTTCGGATCCGCGTTGAGGTACAAAGCCGTCCCCCACCAGGTTTTGGATTGCTGCCATTTTCCCTCAAAGTTGCCTTGCCGCGACTGTACTGTTCCGTTGCATCCCAAACTGAACACTGAGGTAAGAACATAATTGACTACCATATCCGCCTGGTACAATCTTGAGGAATCATTATACTTTCCACCCTGGTAACTCAAAAACACTTTTAGCTGATCGTCATTTGTAGCTTTTGCTATTTGTCCAATCACCATTTTCGGGAGATTACTTGCATACTTCAGATCGAAGGGGTTGGCCAGCCCAAGCATGACCGTCGTCTTATTCCCCATATCATACTCAGCCTTAACCCCTGTATGAGAAAACGGACCATAGGAAAAGAGATAACTCATGCTATAATTTCTGTTCAGATAGGCATCTACCAGTTCGTAACCGATATGAGTCGTCCAACTACCAATAGTAAACTTCAACCTTGACGTTGGTGCATAAGTAAAATACAATTGTTTGATAGCTACACTGGAACTTTTGTCATTGTAGGAAAATTCCTCGGCTCTTTTTCCAAATCCGATGTCAGCTACAAATCCGGCTTTCCCCAGCGTTTGCTCTGCTTTCAGAGAAAACATTCCCAGTTCAAATGAGTTTTGGGAATTGGTAAAACTAGTGAAGTTATTGTAGGGTTTGCTTTGAGGATTATTCAAATCGTAACGGAAATAGGCATCGGCAGATCCAGAGATGTGCAACGAATGATCTTTTGTACTGTCTTGCGCCAGCACGGTCGTGACCATAGTAATGATAAACATCGTGGATAGAATCTTTTTCAACATAGCAAAGCTTTTTAAGGGTTATTAATATCTGATCAATTAGGTTGCCCGCCCTGGATTGAAACAGGTTTCAATAAGGCAATGCCGGTTAAGGCTGGCAACCTTGAAAAAAAGTATTGGAAATAGACAGTTTCTATATTCTACATTTCATTTTCCTGTTCTGTCAGCGCACCGTCATATTTTACTAACAGGGTACCCTGTACGTATTTTTCATCATGTTGTGTAGCATCCAGTCCTATCTCTTCATCTTCTTCACTTACCCTCATAGGCATTACTTTGTTGATGAATTTGAAAATGGCATAAGAAACGAGGAAACTGTATCCTACAACAATTGCGAGGCCTTTGAGTTGTGTAAAGAAAAAAGTTGGGTTACCATAAAACAATCCATCATTACCACCGATATTCACGGTCTTGGTTGCAAATATTCCCGTAAGGATCATTCCAACAATACCCCCTACACCATGGCATGGAAAAACATCTAAAGTATCGTCCAGCACTGATTTTGACTTGTAATAAACAGCCACATTCGAAATGATCGCAGCCACGACTCCGATAAAAATACTTTGTGGTACTGCCACAAAGCCCGCTGCGGGGGTAATGGCAACCAAACCGACAACAGCTCCAATACAGAATCCTAACACTGAAGGTTTTTTCCCCCTGAGTACATCAAAAAACATCCAGGCCAATCCTGCTGAAGCGGCAGCGGTGTTGGTAGTAGCGAATGCAGAAACGGCAAGCCCATTGGCCGCAAGCGCAGAGCCTGCATTAAAACCAAACCATCCAAACCAAAGCAGACCCGTTCCAATCAATACATAAGGAATATTGGATGGTGGCATTTCTTTATGTGCCAGATGCACTTTTCTTCTTTTCAATACCATAGCACCGGCAAGAGCGGCACAGCCAGCCGAAATATGTACTACGGTGCCTCCGGCAAAATCAAGTACACCCATCTTAAACAGGAACCCCTCAGGATTCCATGTCCAGTGTGCTATAGGTGCATATACTAATAAGCTAAATAATACAATGAATAATATGTAAGAGGAAAAACGGATTCTTTCGGCTACCGCTCCTACGACCAGTCCGGGAGTGATGATGGCAAACATCAATTGAAAAAGGGCAAATAACATAAGTGGTATGGTAGGCGCCAGGCTCCAGGGTTCGCCGGAACTTACCCTGTCAAAGAAGAAATGTGTGAACGGATTACCAATGATTCCTCCGATAGAATCGCCAAATGCTAAACTAAAACCAACAGTGATCCAAAGGACACTAACGATACCGGTTGCAACAAAACTTTTGATCATGGTGGAGATCACATTCTTTCGGTTTACCATTCCACCATAAAAAAATGCGAGTCCGGGTGTCATGAGAAATCCCAGGGCAGTCGCGATCATTACCCAGGTGATGTCTGAAG
>JBDHYH010000170.1:0-4772 GCA_039811325.1 Chitinophagaceae bacterium
TAATTTTTTTAACTTTTGTTGCAATGTCCTGCATGATTGTAAAATTTAGTTAATGGCTACAAAAATATACTTTTTGGAATAAAAAAAAATAAATCTCTGTAAGGAGAATTTCTTATAGAGATCGCATCAAATTTCGCCGCAATATACGAATGTGGCATTAGTAGTTTTCAAGGGAGTATTTCAAATCCGATAGCGCTCGAATCTGAAATGCACCGGTTTTCAAATATTTGTAAAACTCATCCTATTCAATATTTATTCAAAAAAACATTTTGGCCAAAGCCATTCCATTGAAGAATATCTTATTTTTATCAGGCAATCACTTTTTATGCCAATCAGACAAATCGATCACGGTTCCGTAGAATATAGCCAAATGGTAAAGCTAAGGGACGAAATCCTCAGGAAACCGTTGCGATTGTCTTTTACTAAAGAAGAGTTGGAAAGAGAAAAAGATGATATCCTTATTGGCGCCTTTGACGATCATACTTTGTTAGGATGCTGCCTTCTGACCGTAATCGATAAACAAACAGTACGCCTTCGGCAAATGGCCGTACTTAACAAACTGCAGCGTATGGGTATTGGTGCAAGCCTGATGTACTATGCAGAAAATATTGCCCGCGACCGGGGTTATAAAAATCTGATCATGCATGCAAGGGAGGTATCTGCAGGTTTCTATGAAAAGCTGGGCTACAAGATTTCAGGCGAAAAATTTACTGAAGTAAATATTCCGCATTACCTGATGGTAAAAAAATTATGTTAGCTTGAAGTTCAACCGATTTTTTCTTTTAATAGTTGCCGAGCAGCATGCACATCATCAAATGCCTCTTTCGGAACCAGGAAAAATGTACGCGGATCGAAATACAAATAGAAGAAAAACGGACTCTCCAGGTAAGAATTGAACGCCGACCAATTCCACGCTCTGCGCCCACGTTCTGTTTCGATTGCCATTTCCTCATCATCAAATGACACCCTGAACCTGCTCAAAAAAGTTTTCGACTTTTTATATATTATATATGGTAAGGCAAACCAAAATGAGATCATGAGGATAAACCACAATCCGGAGGCCAGTAAAAATGCAACAGGAGACACCTTATGCATAAAGTACATCACTGCACTGAAGATGGCGAAAACATTCACCAGGATGATCAACACCTTTATTTCACGACGGCTTATGAAGTGAAAGCGTAGCGCCTGAATTACTTTGGGTTTATCGTAAGTGAAAAATTCTGATGTCATCGGGGAGCAAATTTAGCCGAAAGAATTTTGTTTTTGTGAAAACATTTCAACTACAAACCTTTACTTTTAACCATCATACAATGAACATTACATGAAAATTATCCTCGCTGCATTGCTGCTGATAACTACACTTACCATCCAGGCGCAGCCACCCTCTGCCACTGAAATAATGAATGAGGCAAAAAAAGAATCTGCTGCCTCCGGCAAAAATATCCTTGTAATATTCCATGCTTCGTGGTGTGGATGGTGTCATAAGATGGATACTGCCATGAATGAACCTGCAATGAAGCCATTATTCGAAAAGAACTATGTCATAAAGCATCTGACTGTATTAGAAAGCCCCAATAAGAAAGCCCTGGAGAATCCCGGCGCTGATGCTATGCTTGAAAAGTATCATGGTAAAGAAGGAGGTATTCCTTTCTGGCTCATCTTTGATAAAAATGGCAAATTGCTGGCTGACAGCCGCGAAGTAAAGGCAGATGGAACGGTAGGTGAAAATGTTGGATGTCCTGCCTCAGAAGCAGAGGTAAATCATTTTGCCAATGTGCTGAAGAAATCATCCAAACTAACTGACTTGCAAATTGCGATGATCAAAGAGCGTTTCAGAAAGAACAGTTCCCAGTGATGGTCTAATAGCCGTATTTTTCTTTCCAGCGAAGTTTCAAAAATTTTCTGATTTCTTCCTCTCTTGCATTATTGCCGGGATTATATATTTTTTTGCCTTTCAATTTGTCCGGGAGGAATTCCATATCCACAAAATTGTTTTCAAAACTGTGTGCATATTGATACCCTTTACCGTAATCCAGTTCTTTCATCAATTTTGTGGGTGCATTCCTTATTTGCATGGGTACAGGCAGGTCGCCATACTTCCTTACAAGTTCCTGCGCTTCGCCAATAGCCATATATGATGCATTGCTCTTCACACTTCCTGCGAGATAAACGGCGCATTGCGAAAGGATGATCCTTGATTCAGGATAGCCGATCACATTCACAGCCTGGAAGCAATTATTTGCAAGCACCAATGCAGTCGGGTTTGCATTACCAATATCTTCGCTGGCAAAGATCACCATCCTCCGTGCAATAAATTTTACATCTTCACCTCCTTCTATCATCCGCGCCAGCCAATAAACCGCAGCATTGGGATCGCTGCCCCGCATGGATTTGATAAATGCAGAAATGATATCATAATGCTGTTCGCCTTTCTTATCATACAAAGCTGTTTTCTGCTGAGCCGCTTTCATTACAGTCGAATCGTCTACAGATACCATTCCACCATTGTCAGGTTTTGAATAGTTGACAGCGAGTTCCAGTAGATTGAGCAACTTTCTCGCATCGCCACCGGACAGGTTGATAAGAGCTTCCGGTTCTTTTATTGAAATGTTTTTTTGATTCAGGATGCTGTCATGTTTAATTGCATTTTCTGCAATAGACAGCAGTTGCGTTTTGTCCAATGATTTCAATACATACACCTGGCATCTACTGAGCAATGCACTATTCACTTCGAATGAAGGATTCTCTGTAGTAGCACCAATCAGGGTAATGACGCCTTTCTCAACGGCGCCAAGCAATGCATCCTGCTGGCTCTTATTGAATCGATGGATTTCATCTATGAAGAGTACCGGGCTCTGTTCGTGTTCAGCCATTGCCAACACTTCCCTGACATCCTTTACTCCTGAAGAGATGGCGCTCAAAACGTGAAACGGAACATTGAGAGTTGCAGCTATTATATGTGCCAAAGTTGTTTTACCGGAACCGGGCGGACCCCACAGAATCATCGATGGAATATTATTCTCTTCAATGGCCTTTCTCAGCACACTTTCCTTTCCGGTAAGGTGTTCCTGACCTACTAAATGATCCAGATCATCAGGTCGCATTCGCTCTGCAAGTGGTGGCATGGCGCTTTTGCTTTTGTTGAAAACAAAGATAGAATAGTAGGGATAGAATTACGTTCTTCCCATTGCTCATTCCTGAATCTGATAGTGCAAACCAATCACAGTTACACAGAAGATTCAACACTCTTTGTAAGTATCGCTTGATACACCCATTATTTTAAGGAGCAATCCTGTTACCATAATATATTTCTTCTAAGACAGCGTGTCAAACCATGCTGTAAAGTGTCGAAGAAACTTAGGCTCTTTAGTAATCTTCAGGCCTTTGGCAGATGCTGCATCACTCTTGATCCGTTCGAAAACTTCTATCACATAATCGATGTGGCTTTGGGTATAGACTCTTCGGGGAATTGCAAGACGCACCAATTCCATCGGAGCGGGAATCAACCCGCCTTTCTCATCATACTTGCCAAACATTACAGAACCAATTTCAACTGCCCTGATGCCACCTTTGACGTACAACTCACAAACCAATGCCTGGCCGGGATACTGGTGCGCAGGAATATGTGGGTACAACAATGCTGCGTCAATATAAACAGCATGACCTCCGATCGGGTAGATCACAGGAATTCCCATGTTGCGAATGTGCTCGCCGAGGTATTGCGTACTGCGAATACGATAAGTGAGATAATCATCCTCGAATACTTCGCGCAATCCTATTGCTATGGCTTCCATGTCCCTGCCGGCTAATCCGCCGTAGGTCATAAATCCTTCTGTAATGATCAGAAGATTGGTGCATGCATCGGAAAGGTCCTGGTCTTTCACTGCAAGGAATCCTCCGATATTTACCAGCGCGTCTTTCTTAGCACTCATGATGCATCCATCAGCAAGAGCAAACATTTCCTGTGCAATTTTTCGGTAGGGAGTAGATTCATATCCTGCCTCATGGTGCCTGATGAAATAGGAGTTTTCTGCTATCCGGCAACAATCGAGAATGAACAGTAACTTGTATTTTTTACAAAGTGCAGACACTTTTTTTGCATTGTCCATGCTCACAGGCTGGCCTCCTCCACTATTATTTGTTACAGTGAGAATGACGGCACCTACCTGAGATGCTGAAGTACTCAACAGTTTTTCCAGTTGCTCTACATCCATGTTGCCCTTAAAGTGATCTTCTGAATCATGAACCTGAGCAAGTGGCGTTGGAATATCAATCGCCTCTGCCCCGGTGAATTCGATGTTAGCACGTGTTGTGTCGAAATGGGTGTTGCTGATAAATATTTTTCCTTTTCCGCCGAGGTAACCATATAAAATGCGTTCTGCTGCCCGGCCCTGGTGTGTCGGCAATACATGCGGAAAGCCGGTGAGGTCATGGATTTCTTTTTCTAATTTTTCAAAGCTGGAGGCACCTGCATAAGATTCATCACCTTTCATAATGCCTGCCCATTGTTCACTGCTCATCGCAGATGTCCCACTGTCTGTCAGGAAATCGATGAGTACGTCTTTTGCATGCAAGAGGAATGGATTGTAATGTGCTGATCTGATCAGTTTTTTTCTTTCTGCTTCCGTCGTCATGTAGATTGGCTCTACGGATTTGATGCGGAATGGTTCTATTATTGTTTTGTATTTCATATTCGTTTATCGTTGTTCGTTTATCGTTGTTCGTTTATCGTTGTTCGTTTATCGTTGTTCGTTTATCGTTGTTCGTTT
>JBDHYH010000171.1:0-4750 GCA_039811325.1 Chitinophagaceae bacterium
GGATGATACCCATATTTTTCATTGAATTCAAAAGACTGCTGAGCCATACCGCGCCAGCCTTGAATATCATGCTGCTCTACAACCTTGCCTTCATAAGCAGGTTTGCAATAAACAGAGGCAACGATCACAAAAACTACCACAGCGATGAGGTGTGGCAGGATATTCTTGAATTCAAATTTCTTCATGAATATGGAAACTTTTGATGGCGCAAAGTAAAAGTTTTTAAATGATAAAAACTATCTCATTACGCTCGATGGCTATGGATTGGTAAAATTCCTGAGCACGATTTATGGTCTCGCTATATTTAAGAATGCTTTCCCCAAAAACTTGTACAAATCACTGGCAACAAGCGCTTCCTCTGAAATTTCTTTTGCAGCGATATCTCCGGCTAATCCGTGCAGATATACTCCGAGCAGGCACGCTTCAAGTGATGAATAATGCTGTGCAAGCATGCCGGTCAAAATCCCGGTGAGCACATCTCCTGAACCACCAGTTGCCATTCCGGGATTACCGGTTGTGTTGAAATAGCCCTTACCATTCGGTGCTGCGATAAAGGAATGCCGGCCTTTCAAAATAATATAGATGTTGAGTTCTCCGGCCTTTTGCAAGGCAAGTTGGTGTTGAGCAAAATCATTATCAGTTTTTCCAAATAATCTTTCAAACTCTTTGGGGTGAGGAGTGATGATACTGTGCTCCGGAATTTTTTGAAACAATTCACCGTATTCGCTCAGGCCATTCAAAGCATCCGCATCTATGACCATCGGTTTTTTGAAAGATTCAAATCCTTGCTTCAGCAATGTTTTGTGCGAATCAAACCTCCCGATTCCCGGGCCAATACCCACAACATCGAATCCTGAAAAATCGATTGTGCCTGAAATATATCCTTTACCCAAAACTTTGCACATAGCTTCGGGTACGGTCGTCTGTAAGATGTTATAACCTTCTTCACAGACAATACATGTAAGTTTTCCTGCTCCGCTTCTGATGCAGCCCCGCGCAGCAAGCACTGCTGCACCCATCATACCATAACTGCCCGCAACCATACAGGCATGACCGTAATTTCCTTTGTGGCTGAATGGTTTCCTGGGGTTATAAATTTTTTCGATCGTTTCTGAATCAATTCCATAGAATTCTGAATCCGTTGATTCTACGAAATTCTGATGAAGCCCAATATCTATCACTTCCACCCTCCCTGTGTAAAATGAATTTTCTGCAAAATAGAATGCATGTTTTTTTTGCTGAAATGTAAGGGTATGATTTGCCCTGATGATTGTGTTTCCCCTTGAGGAGAGGTCGGCAAACATTCCGGATGGGATGTCAATGCTGATGGTTTGCTTGCTTGCAATGTTGATGTACTTAATGACTTTTTCAATGTCGCCAATTATCGGCTTGTTTAATCCATTGCCGAAAATGGCGTCAATAACCACCCTTTCAGAAATATCCGGCATAGAATCAACATGTAAAATTTCAGGAGCGGTGATGGATTGTATTCGTTGTAGGTTTGTATTGAAATCGGTGGAACCTTCTTTGCCTGAGACCAGGTATATTTTCGTGTCAAGGCCTTTATTGGCCAGCATTCTTGCAATCGCAAGTCCATCACCTCCATTATTTCCCGGCCCACAAAAGACAGCAAATTTTTCTCCCGGGAATTTCTTAGCAATGAATTCAAAACATTTCGTAGCAGCCCGCTCCATCAGGTCGATAGATGCCACCGGCTCATTCGCTATGGTAAATGCATCCCATTGCCTCATCTGCTCTGCTGAAAAAATCTTCATGCAGTAAAGTTAAACGCAAATCAGCTTTGAAACAGGAAGTCTCAAATATCCAGGTAACGCTCCCTGATGATGTGGATGTGATGTTGTACGTGCCCTACGATAGTGTAACAGATGGCAGAAACCGTGATTTGATAATCATTGACATTGCCTGATCTCAGCAAATCTTCTTCATTGAAACTTTCGATCAGGAAAATTGTAGCTGCCCTCAGTGCACGGAATTCAGATACCAGGTCTGCCCATGTCCTCTCATTGGCACGGGAATATTTTGCATAATTATTTTCATCGAATCCCGGCAATTTATCTTCTTCTCTGCGGGCAATGGCTAATGCCCTGAAGCAAAAGATGCGCTCTGTATCGATAATGTGCTGGAGAATCTCTTTGACAGTCCATTTTTCTTCCTGGTACTTGTAGAGTGATTGTTCTTCATTGACAGATTCAAAGAAATCAAGGTCAATGGGAGATTGATTATTGATAATCTTACTGATCTCGCTACCTTCTACAAGTTTGATGTAAGTGTTGAAATAAGAAGGATAAGTAGTGGGTTCGGGCCTCATAAAAACAATTGAGGACTAAAAATATATATTTTCATCTCGGGCACTTGTTAAAAGAAGTTTAATTGAGTACCGGCTTGTTCAGGAAATGAAGAAGCAACCTGATTTGTTGATCATTAATCAAAAATCAGGTTGCTTCTATTTATTTTCTATCGTATCCGGGTTATGGATTTCAAACCTAAAAATCCGGAACTTCCTGAAAAGTCCGAAGACTATTATTTCTTTTTCCTTTCTCCTTTCAATGTCATTGCCAGTTTCACTGCATTGTATGCATTGATTTCCCCGCCTGTAATAGAAATATCTGATAGGCTGACCATTTTGGGATCATCACCCTGGGTGCCTGGCAGGATCACCTTGTCTGAAATAGGAGTTACTGATTTCTCGATAACATATTTCAATTGCTCTGCGCTCAGGTCAGGAAAATATTCCAGTAACAATGCTGCAAGACCAGATACCACAGGTGCTGCCATGCTGGTACCACTTAGTTTCCCATACACATTGCCACCCGGCAGGGTTGAATAAATATTTACTCCCGGAGCAAATACATCTACAGTTTTCTTACCGTAGTTACTGAAACTTGCTGTGAACCCACCATTCGTAGCATCTCCACTTGCACCTACTGTGATCCAGTTCCTGGCCGTACCTGATCCATCAAGGAATTCAGGGCTTGGAAAGTTGTCGTTAGTGTCAACATCTTTTGAATCGTTTCCTGCGGCATGCACAAGCAATACGTCATGTTTGGCTGCATATTTTACAGCGTCGTCCACCCATTTTTTCTCCGGCGAAAAGCTCTTGCCAAAACTCATACTGATGATCTTAGCACCATTGTCCACAGCATAAATGATAGCATTAGCAATGTCTTTATCATGTTCATCTCCATCAGGTACAGCACGCACCATCATGACCTTTACATTATTGGCCACACCGTTCATTCCTAAACCATTATCTCTTGCTGCACCAATGATTCCTGATACGTGAGTTCCATGTGTTGGTGTGCCGGTCATTACATCAGGGTTACCATAATAACGATCATTGAAGTCGTCATAGTTGTCCTTTACGATCTCTCCGCGAAAGTCTTCCGGAGGGGTATCTGCTGCATCTGCCTTGCGTAGCTGGCCACGAAGGTCTTCCAAAATCTGAACATTGGTAATGTCATCATTATTATTCATTTTTTGAACATTCTTATAAATAGCTGCGGCAGACCTCGCTTCTGGAATGTCCGAATTATAATCTTTCAGGTCTTTGCCATCAAATTCTTTTTTACCCAGGTCATGAGCTATAATGCTGTCTCCTGTTTCGAGGATGGGCAGTATTTTTTTCATCATTGTCAATTCCATCGGATTGACTCCATCAGTAACAGCAGCCTTTGCCTTAAGGAACATTACAGCCTCGTACTTTGCTTCCCCTTTCAGGTTGGCTGTATCTGGTGTAGTGTCGCCATATTTATTCTTTAACTTCCAATATACACGTGCAGCTTCGTAAGAATCCTGCTTTACATTGCGGCCATCCTTACCACCAATAAAGTTCCAGCCATAATAATCATCTACATAACCATTTTTATCATCATCGATTCCATTGTTGGGAATTTCTTTCGGATTGTGCCAGAGCACGGGTTTCAGATCTTCCTGCAATGTGTCAACGCCGCTGTCGATAACACCTACAATCACAGTCTTACTCTTTCTGTCTTTAAGCAAGTCATAAGCCTTCTGAAGGCTGATGCCGTAATAACCTGTGGTAGCCCTGTCCAGTAGGTACCAGTTGTCCGGAGCTACTTTTAGAGCTGTTGAATCCCTGATGATGCTTTGGTCTTGCGCCAACACTGGGGTGGTGCCTGCCGCGACGAGGGCCAGGAATGTCCACTTTAGAAAATATTTCATATTCACTATTGATTTTGAAAGCAAATATTTCAATTATTTAGAAATAAAAAACGCCACTGGTACATATTACCAATATTTTATGGTACTGTGATTGGACGTTGCCATTTTTTTGTGGATAGAAGTTGTTAACCAACTTGATCTGTATTTAATACAACAGGCAGGTGACGTACCTGCCTGTTGAAAAAATTAATAAGATATCTTAGCCTTATTTGCTTTAAAGATCGTTGTATTTAATCGGTTGTCCCGGTGCAGGAACAGATTTCTTAATGAACTGACGGATGGTTTCATTGCTGTTTTTCAAATCTTCTTTGCGCAGGTACATCATGTGTCCGCTGCGGTATCCATGCCACTCGATCCTGTCTTTCAACTTTCCTGTCTTATCTATTTGCCAGGTATCATACTTGGCATTGAAATAGTCACAGGCGCCATCATAATATCCGGACATCACCATCAGGTGTAACTCCGGGTTGGTCAACATCGCGTCACTGAGTTGTTCACCGGTACGGTCACCGGTATTATTCCACGGATATACATTTCCAAACATATT
>JBDHYH010000172.1:0-4682 GCA_039811325.1 Chitinophagaceae bacterium
TCATCAAATACCTGCGCATTGGTTTGTGTTGTGAGGAAGATGATGAATGCAATAAATAAAATTGATTTCCTGGTCTTGTTCATAATTGTAGGTATTAAATGCTTGTTGATTTTTGAACCGGGTATCATTTAAGAAATATCATACCTGGCTCAATGTTTCTATCTGAAAATATTTTCTATTTGCTAAACATGATTGGTAGTAACTGCTATCGGACTCACATTCTCTTTGCTGTAATTGGGAATCATGTCTATGAGGTGTTCTGTTTCTTGATTAGAGTAGTGAGCTTTGATCACAGCTACATCTTGCATAAGGTCAATGCTGATTACATCTACTTTATAAACTGGTAATCCGGTACGATTGCGCAGGTCTTCCAGCATTTCCTTTCTCATTCGGGGTTTGATCAGGTCTATTCGTTCGTAAATTATATCCTGGGTCAGTTCTGAGGAAGTATTGGCCTGAGTCGTTGTTGCTTCTTTTTTCGAACCTTTGTCTTTGGCGGCTTTGGTGGGTGTGATGTTGATACCACGATCCATAAACATTGGCAACAAAATAATAAATGCATTGGCGCTGATCAGTACGATATAGTTGTCCTGGGTAGTTGCCAACGAATTGATCAACCCCAATGCGACACTGATGAAGAGGTAGCCCATTTCCTTAATAGGTACAGTTACCGTTCTGTATCGCATGATGGAGAAGATGGCGAATAATCCAAAGGCGAACCCTACTTCCAGGTTAGCCCCACTAAGTAAATAACAAAGAAGAAAGTTGACACAGTTAAACAGGATGAGCGTAAACTGAAAATCTTTGTTCTGATGACGACGATAATAGATCAGGTGTACAAGCACGAAAATGGCTGCGAAGTTGATAAAAAGCCGGATACCCAATTGCTGGAGATCAAAGTCTTTCATAACGTTGTCAACGATGCTGGTTTCTTGTGCAAAGGCGGGAACCAGGTTAAAAAATAGCAGTGCCGGAAGCAGGAATAATAACTTTTTCATGATTTTTATTTTTTAAGATTTTAGGATAGGGATAACTGTTGTGATTTGATCTTGTTGATTCTGTGCAATAGCGGTTTGAATGAATTGTATTTTATTTCAGGATGAGTAAGGATAAGTCCCAACACATATTTACTGATACTCGATGGATATACACGCATGGCTCTCAGTGAAGCAACGATGCCACTCAGTACAGAGGTCTTGGACTGTTTTACTTCGATAATGGCAATTTCGTTCACCTTGATTTCTTTTCCCGGTTCTTCAGGATTTCGGAAGCCGATATTTACGTCTATAGTACACCGTTCAGTTCTTTCTTTGTTTACAAGGGTAATTCGAGTGAAGGAATTATCAAGAGCAGGAATCAGTTTACTTGCCAGTTCCTTGTTGTAAAGCGACCGGATTTTCTTTCGTTGTACGCCAGACAGGTCAGCGCTCGACTCCCTGAGTGATTCTCTCAATTTGTTAGTGCGGATATTGGTCTTCATTTTGATTTCGAAAAAGTGAAGGTTGTTTTCCTTATAAGTTCTTGTTCTTACTTTGATACGGCTTGAGAGGCGATTGTGATGGTCTTTGTAAAACCGGTAATCATTTGTGTCGAAATAGGTTGTCTTGTAACTGAAAGCCCTGTGTCCGTCGATTTCGAGGATGGAGTATTGATTTCTGTTTAATAGACGGATGATGCCCGGCAACCCGCTGATTGGGATAATGTATTTCCGGTCAACCCTGTTCAGGAGTTTGACACTATCCAATGCTTTCAGTGAGATTGGCTCAAGGTTTCCTAACAGAGCAGGAGCAAGTACTTTTTCCATTGTTTGCATTTTTTGATTTTGAAGTTCAAAGTGGTGTTCCATGTATATAAAACAGGAGAATGAAAAAAACCCCTATGCCTGTAGAAAAAAAGTTAGAATTAATCCAATACCGGTTTATAACTCAATTGTGGATGATCAATGCTTGATATTGCTTGAGGTGTGTTTCCGAAAAAAGAAGCGGCTGTAAAATGCCTATTGAACCTCGTTAGAAAGTATGTTTCGATACTTGTTAAATATATTGTTCTTGGTTACAAAGCCCAGGTACAAGCCATTATTATCATTCACAGGCAACACACGCAAATCGAGGCTGTCCATTGCCTGCATAACATCATCCATCGAAGTATCGATAGAAATTACTTTTTGGGGAGGCTGAGCAATATCTTTTATAAGGCGGCTTCTGTCTTCTTTGTTTTTACTCATCAATAGCTCAAGCAGGTGATCGCTGTATAAAAGGCCTGCTAAAATTCCTCTGTTATCAACGACCGGAAAAACATTCCGGCTCGTGTGTACTATATCGTTAGCTCTCATTTCCGGGGTATCATCAGGTCTCAGAATTACAAAATCTTTTTCTACGATAAATTTCAATTTCATGCTCCTCAATACATTGTTATCCCTATTGTCATAATCCATGAGTGTACCCTGGTCAGCCAGCACTTTTGTGTAGATCGAATATTTCCGAATCCCCTTGTTGATGAAATAGGAAAGAGCAGATACGATCATCAGGGGTACCATAAGGATATAGCCACCTGTTATCTCGGCTGCCAGGAATATTCCGGTAAGTGGTGCATGCATCATACCACTCACAGAAGCTGCCATACCAGCTATCATAAAGTTTGTTACATTCAATTGCACCATCCCGGTTTGGTTCAATCCGAATGCAAATACAAATCCAATCAGGCCTCCCGCTACCACACTGGGGGCAAACATACCGCCATTACCTCCACTTGCCATCGTAATGACGCTTGCAAAAGTTTTTCCTAACAACGATAACGCCCCAAACAAAATCAGCAACCAGGCTGTATTCCGGTATTCTGAAAACAGACTGTTTGCCAACAGAGATTGGTAATCTCCGTCCAGGAGTTTTTGAATTGGGATATACCCTTCGCCATAAAGAGCCGGCATCAGCGCAATCAATATACCAAGCACGATGCCACCAATCCATATTCTCTGGTATGTGTTTTTTATCCTTTCAAATCTCTTATACAGGCTTCTGTTTAATCTGCTGTAATAGACAGTAAAAAATCCAACCACTAAACCAAACGCAATATAATACCAGATCGCTTCCATGGCCCAGCCTTCAGAAACCAACACAAACAACGGCTCATCATAAATCATTTTCGAAATCACAGAAGAAAGCGCAGCAGAAACCAGCAATGGAATAACCGCCGGTATTGAAAATTGTGGAAGGAGTACTTCTATAGAAAAGATCATTCCGGCTACGGGGCTGTTGAAGGCTCCCGAAATACCTGCCGCACCTCCGCATGCTAACAGCAGTGTAACTTCACGATAATTCAATCCAAATATGCGACCGATGTTGGAACCGATTGCCGATCCGCTGGCCACTGCCGGGGCTTCTAATCCCGCTGAGCCACCGAGCCCGACTGTGAGTGCACTTGTGATCACCTGGCTGTAAATATTATGAAATTCTATGCGGCTGGAATTGCGTGAAATATTGTTGAGGATCGCCGGGATACCATGTTCAAATTTCTTCCTTCGAATAAAAAGCTTCACATAAAAAATAGTCAGAAAAATGCCAATGAGAGGGAAAAACAGGTAGAGATAATATTTGTATCGCCAATGAAAATCGTTTTGCAGAAAATCTGCAATCACGTGTGTAAGTTCTTTCAATAGCGAAGCAGCAATGCCTCCAAGAATACCCGTTACTGCCGCTGCGAAGATCAGAAAGTTAGCAGGAGAGATATTTCTTTTGCGCCAGTCGTTGAAGATTATAAGATATCTGATGAGTTTTTGCTTCATTTACTGAATTGGAAAACGATATTATTTCAAATTGCGCGATTAATTCCAAAGCGGGAACACCTGAAATTGTATGATGCGAATATAAAATTGAACCAGGCAACTTAGTCGATTATTTTTTCCGGTCCAATTATGTTGTAGATTATTATCCTGATATTGAAACAAGTTGATTTGCCCTTTCTGAATAGGACAATTACAGTTTCCTTCATTCCACTTACATTTGCACCGTTTTTGAAAACAAAAATCAACTATGGCAATTATCACCGTTGGTACAATGGCATTTGATGCAATTGAAACACCTTTTGGCAAAACAGAGAGAGTAGTGGGAGGCTCAGCTACCTATGTAGCTTACACAGCCAGTCATCTTACCCAACCCATCCAGCAAATATCAATTGTGGGAGAGGATTTTCCTGAAGAGGAAATGGAAGAACTTAAAAAGAGAGGTGTCCAGTTGGAAGGCGTAGAAGTAGTACAAGGAAAAAAATCATTTTTCTGGAGCGGAAAATATCATCTCGACATGAATTCACGCGATACTCTTGTAACAGATCTGAATGTTCTGGCAGACTTTAAACCTGTGGTTCCTGAGTCTTACCAGGGAGCCGAGTTTCTGATGCTGGGAAATGTAATGCCATCTCTTCAGCTAAGCGTTATTCAGCAATTGCGCCAGCGACCTAAGCTCATCATTTTGGATACCATGAATTTCTGGATGGAGACAGCAATGGATGATCTGAAAAAGGTGTTGAAGGAAGTGGATGTGGTATTGATCAATGACAGTGAGGCAAGGCAACTGAGCGGTGAATATTCTTTGGTGAAAGCAGCTAAAGCCATTTTGCAAATGGGTCCGCAATACCTGATCATTAAGAAAGGAGAACACGGGGCATTACTTTTTAATGAAGACTCTGTA
>JBDHYH010000173.1:0-4665 GCA_039811325.1 Chitinophagaceae bacterium
TTCGGCTACAAAATCAGAAAAGGAAAGGCCGGCATTCTTTATGTATATCTGAACAATTTTGTATTTATTAACTCCAAGAAGAAAAAAGCTGCCCCGAAAGACAGCCTTTTCCTTATAACAACAACAAGTATTTTATTTATAGCTTACAGACACGTAGGCCGTCTTGATAAACTGGCCGCTCTTGTCATAAATATCAAATGCATAATCGCCCTCTGTATAAAAACTGTATTTGATGTAGGTGTAAAAATTATCTGCACTGATATCATAATTCTGCTCGTTCAATTTTTCATAGCTGCCGTTGACCTTGCGATAAGACTTCAGCGTGATCTGGTTTGTATTCAGGTTGGTAGGATAGTTGTCCAGTACGATGTACGCATAACTGCCATTGCTGCGATCGATGGTAATAGATTTGGATTCCTTGGCAACGCCGGCCACTGGAACTTCTATCGAAATAAATGCACGCGCCTTTGAGTAATTAGATCCACCACTTCCTCCGGAAGATGTATTATTCGCATTTGTTTCAGCAACTACATAGCCTGACTGAATGAATGTTCCGTTGCCATCATATACATCGAATGCGTAATCACCTGTTGTATTAAAGGAGTATTTGATGTAAGTGTACGTGTAGGTATCATCGATATCGTAACTGGTAGAATTGATCTTCTCATATTTACCCCCTAATTTTTTGTAAGAATGAAGTGTAACCGACTTGCTTTGAAATTTATTGGGGTAGTTATCTACAATCACATACGCATAACTTCCCTTGTCCGGATCGATGAATATTTTTTTATCTTCCGTGGCCTGTCCTCTTACGGGTTTATCTATCGAGACATAAACTTTTGCTTTGGAATAATAAGATCCGGAACTGTTGTTGTTACCTACTTGCGCATTTGTCAATGCCAGGCCTGAAATGATGAGCAGGCTGAATGACAGGATAATCTGTTTCATTGTTTTGGGTTTTTTTGAATGGGTAGAAAACGTGGAAATTCCCTGTTAAATTAAATGAATTTTTTTTCATTAACGCTGATTTATATATAAATATTTTCCTATTGAAAATTAATAGAATATGCCAATAACCAGGCAGCCCAAAACGATAAAAGGCGGAGGGATTTTGGAAAAAGTCAGCAACCCGAAAGTTCCGAGGATGACAAAAATATTGAGGAAGCTGATCGTCCTGAAATCAACGATAGAAATATCTTTCAATAAATAGAAAAACGCTGCCCACATGATACCAACTACTACAGCATTGATTCCTTCCAATGATCGGTAAATAATCGCATACTTTTTCAAATTGTGCCACACAGGATAAAAGAACAAAACCAACAATGCACTTGGAAGAAAAATAAAAATACAACCAATGATACATCCTAATATTTGCATTCCCGTACCCATATCACGCAACACCATTCCTCCTGTATATGCAGACACAGAAAAGACCGGCCCCGGTATGGCTCTTACAATGCCCCACCCTGTAAGATATTCTTCGGGTGTCATGTATTTTGTTTTTTCACGCACTACATATTGTTCATACATCATCGGCATTAAAACATCGCCACCTCCAAATACGAGGCTTCCAAAGCGGTAAGTATTTTCTGTAAGATTGAAAACTTTCTTATGCTCCCAATTGTTTTTACGTGCATGCTCGCTCAGGTATCCTACCACAGCAAAAACGAGAATGAACAACCAGATATTCGTCCAGCGGATATGCTTGGGTCTTATCTTATGATGAACAGGAAAACGCTTATGGCTAAAGTTGGTAACGATGCCGCCGAGTATGATAATAATTGGAAATATCCATGCCCATTTGAACAAAATAAAAGTAGCAATTGCCGCGCCTGTCATTGCTACAAAAGTGATCGTGTTGTTGATCGATGTCCGGTACATTTTCAATGCGGCATAAGCAATGAAACCAATAGCCATTGGCTGAACAAAACGGAATACATTCAGGCTTACATGAAATTCATTTACATAGATCACTACAAAAGAAAAAATGCTCATAACGATGCTGGCCGGCAATAACCAGATGAGCAGCGTAAGAATGGCGAGGGGCACACCTCCCCGCTTGTATCCAATGAGTGTTACCGTTTGGGTAGATGATGCGCCGGGAAGCATTTGGCAAAAGGCAACATATTCCATCAACTCTTCTTCTGTTACATCCTTCCTCTTCTCTACAAAAGTCTTTATCATCATTCCCAGGTGTCCTTGTGGCCCACCAAATGCGGATATGGTATAATAAAATACCGCTTTTAGAAATGGAATATGCCTCTTTAATATCATTGGCAGTCAACAATATTTTGGCTGAAGAAATTCTTTATTTCCTTGATGACAAACAACCCAATACCAATACAGGGAATTCCCATAAACTGAATTCATTAAATATTAGAAATGGAGTCCGAAAGTTAACCATAATCCATGAACGAATTACGATTCAGCAGAATTTTCCTGCACGAATTATTTTGTACCGGCTTCACCTTGCAGCGCTTCCCAGTATTCGGCAGCGCGGCGCGTGTGTGGAATTACGATAGTACCACCGACGATATTGGCTACCGCAAACACTTCATAAATTTCCTCTGTTGTGATTCCAAGTTCATGGCAGGTGCCTAAATGGTATTTGATACAGTCATCACATCGAAGTACCATACTGGATACGAGTCCCAGCATTTCTTTGGTCTTCTTATCGAGCGCGCCATCTGCATATACATTGGTATCGAGGTTCCACAGCCGTTTGATCACCAGGTTGTCTTTGCTGAGAATGACATCATTCATTCTCCTTCGGTAATCATTGAATTCATCAATCAGGTTGCTCATAGTAAATTATTTATTGGCCTAAGTTATTGATGTCATCCTCCCAGCTATCCGGGAATTTTGACAATATACTTCTGATTCCAAAGTAACTGGTAAAGGCAAAAGCAATCCCAACCAAAACAATTGAAACCATATTATTTTGGCCAAAGATCATGTAACCCACAATACAACCAATGATCTCCGTAATGATCCAGCCACCGATGAGGTAAATAATCCATGTGGATCTTTTCAATCCTTTACTCTCGGCCAACCTCCCGATATCACGGCTCAGCCAGATCAATGCAAGGATTTCGAGCATTACTTATAATTCAATGTCAAAGTTAACCAACTGCACAAAACTGTTCAGCCGGTCGTGGATGTCTTCATCCGTTATTTCTTTCAAACGTTGAGGGCCAAATTTTTCAACACAGAAACTTGCAAGGGCACTACCATAGATGATGGCTGTCTTCATGTTTTCAAATTCTATATTTCCTGTGTGAGCCAGGTATCCTACAAACCCTCCCGCGAATGTGTCGCCTGCGCCAGTAGGATCAAACACATCTTCCAAAGGAAGCGCCGGAGCAAAGAATACAGAGTTGTCATTAAATAACAGTGCGCCATGCTCGCCTTTCTTAATGATCAGGTATTGCGGACCCATTTGCAAAATGGCTTTAGCAGCCTTCACCAATGAATACTCTCCGCTAAGCTGTCTTGCTTCACTATCATTGATCAATACTACATCCACTTCCTTCAGTACTTTTTTCAAATCATCCATGGCTGTCTCCATCCAGAAATTCATGGTATCCAAAATGATCAGTTTTGGCCGCTGGCGCAATTGTTGAATCACACTGAGTTGAAGTGATGGCATTACATTTCCGAGCATCAGAAACTCTGATCCCTGGTAGGATTCCGGAACGACAGGCTTGAAGTCTGCCAGAACATTCAGATCTGTTACAAGGGTGTCGCGTGAATTCATGTCGAGATGATACTTCCCGCTCCAGAAAAATGATTTTTTGCCTTTGACTACTTCTACACCGTCCAATTGGACACCTCTCTTTTTGAGTTCTTCCATTTCTTCTTCAGGAAAGTCTTCTCCTACAATAGATATTTGCTGAATAGGCTGTGTGAGATGACTCGCTGTGTAAGCCACATAAGTAGCCGAACCTCCCACGACCTTTTCTGTTTTTCCAAAAGGTGTTTCGATTGCGTCAAAGGCCATAGTGCCAACGGTAATAATTGCCATAGTTGATTTTTGTTTTCAAAAACGGTGCAAATGTAAGTGGAATGAAGGAAACTGGGTTGCACCCTTTGGAAATAGAATTTTTGATGCACTCGTCAAAGGCGTATATAAGTAACTGTGATTTTTACCTGAGAAAAATATTCATCAGGATTGGAATGATCAATTTTATATTCGCATCAGGTAAAATCTAATATTACGACCCGGCGTCAGGCCACCAGTCTTGAATCCATGTCGTTTTCCAAATTAGAAAATGAAACAAAAACTCATCAGATACCTTGTCAACTTCAACGATTGGCGAAAAAGCAATATCTCGAAATCCAATTTTCTGATCATTGCGGCAGCCGTGACAGGGATACTTGGCGGAATCGCTTCCTCCCTTTTAAAGGAACTCACACACCTGATTGCTGATTTTCTTCAGAATGATTTTCACTGGCGTTATAAATATTACCTCTACCTGCTTTTTCCATTGATTGGAATTTTCCTCACTATTTTCTATGTAAGGCTTTTTATCCGGCGCAGGAAATTTCAGCACGGTATTCCCGCAATACTTAATAATATTTCACGCAATTCGAGCAAGGTCGATTTCCATAATATTTACAGCCAGGTGATCTCAAGCGCCCTCACGGTCGGACTCGGCGGTT
>JBDHYH010000174.1:0-4642 GCA_039811325.1 Chitinophagaceae bacterium
AGAAGGAACTATTAATATACCGGAGGGTGCCGCTAACAGTGAAGACTGGGATGCTGTGATGGAACGCTATTCCGGCAAGATGACAGATGTTGATGTGAGAGAGTTGCAGATGCCATTGCCGATGCATACCATTCTTGAGTCTATCGAAACGCTTCCTGCAGATAAAGCTTTATTTGTATATCACAAACGCATACCTGTTTTTCTTTTACCTGAGTTGAAGGAGAGAGGATTTGATTACAGGATTAAGGAGATATCAGACGGACAGGTAAGGTTACTAATTTTTAAATCATAATGTTTCCACCCGGTGCAGGCATTAGCCCGACAAAGACAACATCACATAAAGTAGTACTTCCGTTCTACGTGTATGCATCACTGTCATTGCTTGCTGCCTCCATTCTTTTATTCATTGGCGCTGATGCCTTTACCGGACATCATTTTCATCCTGCGATCCTATCTGTAACACATGTTATGGCGCTGGGATGGGGAAGTATGATGATACTTGGAGCAAGTCACCAGTTGGTGCCCGTGATGATTGAAGGGAAATTGTACAGCAACCTATTAGGCTACGCTACGTTTGCCCTGGCAGGTATAGGAATCATCCTGCTGGTAATTGGTTTTTACAGGTTTGATTTTGGTTGGATAGCACGAACAGGCAGCCTGATGATACTCACGGCATTCATCTTATATTTTATCAACCTTGCTGTGAGTATGTCCAAGAGCAAGCATGAAAATGTGCATGCAGTTTTTGTATTGGCCGCTACGCTCTGGGTTCTTATCACGATGACCTTAGGAGTTCTGTTGATATTCAATTTCACTTCGAATATCCTTTCATTAGATTCTCTTCATTATCTTACGCTGCATGCTCACCTCGGCATTGTGGGCTGGTTCTTATTGATGGTGATGGGAGTGGGTACCCGTTTGATTCCAATGTTCATGATCTCAAAATATAGTAACACCACGCACCTGTGGTGGATGTTTGGGCTGGTGAATGGTGGGTTGGTTTTGTTTTTTGTTTCCTTCATCCTCAGGCTGAATCCGTTGATCTATTATGTGAGCATCGCTGCAATTGTGATTGCCATCGGAATGTTTATCAATTTTTCTTATAATGCCTATAAGAACAGGTTGAGAAAAAAGTTAGAACCACAACTTAAAATTTCCATTTTTTCAGGTTGGATGATGCTGGTACCGGCATTTCTTATCCTTCTCATACTATTGATACCATCAGTAGTTCAGAATAATGAAAAATTAGTGCTGATTTATGGCTTTTGTATTTTCTTTGGATGGATATCAGCAATTATTTTTGGAATGACATTTAAGACGTTGCCTTTTATTTTGTGGAATAAGAAATTTCATGCAAAGGCTGGTACAGGCCAAACACCCAATCCCCGGGAATTATTCAGCCAGCCGGTATTCAAATGGATGCTGGGGCTTTATTTTGCAGGATTTATTTTGTTTATCGCCGGAATTGTTTTCGCGATGGTATTGTTATTGAAAGCAGGTGCAGTGCTAATGATACTGACATCCTTATTATTCAATACGAATGTATATCGAATGATTCAATTTAAAAATTGAGAAAAATGAATGAAGTAACAAATGATAGAGATTTATGTGACCATGCCTTGGAAGCATTGCATGATGTGATAGACCCTGAGATCGGTTTGAATGTTGTTGACCTGGGGTTGATTTATCAATTGGACTTTGACAGGGAAAAGAAAATCGTCTATTGTACCATGACGCTGACTACACAGTTTTGCCCGATGGGTGAATCTATTACAGATGGGGTAACTCAATGCCTCGAGTCCACACTGTCTGGCTATGTATGTGAACTAAAATTAATTTTTGATCCACCATGGAGTATGGAGAAAATTTCTCCTGAAGGTGTTGAATTTTTAAATGGATAAGATATGCTGAGCAAGATGTGCAAGACAGCAATCAAAGCCGTGATCTTTCTCTGTTCACAGAGAAATAAGGATAATTATGTAGGTATAAAGCAGGTGGCAGAGGCTATCAATTCAAGCGAGCATACGGTAGGAAAGCTATTGCAGTCGCTTGTCAAGGAAGGGATCATTGGTAGCCTGAAAGGTCCGGCAGGAGGGTTCTTTATCACTCCGGAGCAAGAACAACTTTCCATTTTAAAAATTGTAGAAGCGATTGATGGAAGAGAAAAATTCATAGAGTGCGGACTTGGATTGAGTAAATGTTCATCGAAACATCCATGCCCGATTCATCATCACTACGAAGCAATCCGTTCAGGGTTGGAACAGGTTTTCAGAGAAAAGAAAGTAGCTGACTTGTGCCATAGTGTGAGCATTGGTGAGGCATACCTGGCAGGATAAGATGAGTAAGTAGCGTTTTTATCCCTCGCTTCCATTTAGATAATCAAGTACATTGCCGGAAGAAATTACAGGCAAATTTTCAACACTTCCCTTGTACCAATAACACCATGCTGCGTATTCATTACCATTTTCATCTGTAACAGTAACGATGCTTCTTTTATACATTGGCTCTTGTGGTGGCTCAGGATACAAGCCTTCATATTCGTCCAGTTGGCCAATGGCAAATGAGAATTGATTTTGCTCTTTGATGATGTACAACTCGCCAAAGATATACCGGTCGTCGGTGGTTGGTTTTCCTACCACTATTTTTTCCAGTACACTCAATGTTCCTTTGGTTTTAGCATTACTAACGAAATTGAAATATCGGCTTATGTATTCATAATCGGTGGTCGGAAATCCGCGTAGCAATGAACTATATACAAATAGATAATCAGATTTGACGGAGTACATACCGGATGTTTTTAGTCTTGTGTAAGTTACGCTTTCTTTTCGCTGTCTGTTGATTGCTGCATATTTTTCTCCGGTCGCATCTGTGGAAAGAAAAGCACATCCTGGATGGAAGGGCTGTTGGTCAGCAGCATTGCCAGCCTATCGATACCAAAACCGATACCACTGGCAGGCGGCATCCCATATTCCAATGCACGAAGGAAATCGTAATCAATGTACATCGCTTCCTCATCACCTCTTTCCATCAATTGTACCTGATCTTCGAATCTCTTGCGCTGGTCAACCGGATCATTCAGTTCTGAATAGGCATTAGCTAATTCCTTACCGTTGATCATTAATTCAAAACGCTCCACAAGCCCTTCTTTGCTGCGATGCTTCTTGGTAAGTGGACTCATCTCTACAGGGTAGTCAGTGATAAATGTAGGCTGTATGAAATGAGATTCACATTTTTCAGAGAAGATTTCATCAATGAGTTTTCCTTTACCCATTGTAGCATCTGCGTGTATGCCTAACTGTTTGCACACCTCTCTGATTTCATCTTCATTTTTTTCAGAGATATCTATACCTGTATATTCTTTAATGGCGTCATACATGGATATCCTTTTGTACGGTGCTTTGAAGTTGATCACATGGTCGCCCATTTTTACTTCTGTCGTTCCATTTACAGCAATTGCGGTATGCTCCAACAGTTGCTCTGTTGTTTCCATCATCCACAGGTAATCTTTGTACGCCACATAGAATTCAAGTATTGTGAATTCAGGATTGTGTGTGCGGTCCATTCCTTCATTGCGAAAGTTGCGGCTGAATTCATACACCCAGTCAAACCCTCCTACAAGTAATCTTTTTAAATACAATTCATTGGCGATTCTCAGATAAAATGGAACGTCCAATGCATTGTGATGAGTTTTAAAAGGACGTGCAGCAGCTCCTCCGGGAATGGCTTGCAACACAGGCGTATCTACTTCCAATGCACCACGTTCATTTAAGAAGTTCCTGATTGCATTGATCATTTTTGTGCGCTTCAGAAATGTTTCCTTCACCTGTGGGTTCACGATCAGATCTGCATAGCGTTGACGATAACGGAATTCCGCATCTGTTACTTCATCAAAAGTTTCACCATCTTTTTCTTTCACAACCGGAAGCGGACGTAGGGATTTGCTCAGGATGGTGAATTCTTTTACATGCACGGATGTTTCTCCTGTTTTGGTGATGAATCCATATCCTCTGATACCAATGAAATCTCCGATATCGATCATTTTTTTCCAGATGGTATTGTACAACGTCTTATCCTCGCCGGGTGCAATGTCATCACGCTTCACATAAATCTGAATTTTACCGGTGCTGTCCTGCAATACAGCAAAACTTGCCTTGCCCATATCACGGATACCCATAATCCTGCCGGCTAATGTTACATCAGCAAATGCCTCTTTATTTTCTTCTGAGAAATTCTTTTTGATATCTGCCGCAAAGCTGTTCACATGAAATTGTGCAGCCGGATAGCTGTCGATGCCCAATTGCGTCAATTGCTCTAATTTTTCCCGACGTATGATTTCCTGCTCTGATAGATGCTCGTTACTCATTCAGTTGTTTTTTTGCGCTGCAAAGGTAGTGTAAGAATACGTCAGATGATCGACTGTATGAGTAATTGCAAAAAGCCCTTTTATTCCCAAAAATTCTCAAGCGAGACAGTGATTTCGCAATCTTCTTCGATTTGAAATGAGAACCTGTTGTCAGAACTGATATCCTGTTGAATATATCCTGAACGATCAAGGCAATAGATTTCGATGGTTTCTTTATCCGGATCTGCGATAAGATAATATTTGACACCAAATTTTTCGTAAATACTATACTTCGTATGG
>JBDHYH010000175.1:0-4606 GCA_039811325.1 Chitinophagaceae bacterium
CTGACTGTCATCCTCATCCACCGGCAATACCATGATGCCGTTTGGCTTTAGTTGCTCTACCAATCGGGGTGGAATAAATGGCGCTGCGGCAGTGATCAGAATTTTATCAAATGGAGCAAAGGTGGGCAGGCCTTCAAATCCATCTCCATAAAAATATTTTATAGAAGGATAGCTGTTTCGAAGTATGAAACCTTTGTTCTGATCGAATAATTTCTTTTGACGCTCTATGGTAAAAACATGAGCACCCATTTCGGCCAGCACCATTGCCTGGTAACCGCTTCCTGTTCCTATTTCCAGTATTTTGTCAAATTTTTTTACGTCCAGAAGTTGTGTTTGGTAAGCTACTGTATATGGTTGGGAAATCGTTTGCCCTTCGCTGATGGGGAAAGCACGGTCCTGGTAGGCAATATCCTCCAAAGCCTTGTCGAGGAAGTAATGGCGGGGTATTTTCATCATGGCCTCCAATACATTTTCATCTGAGATTCCTTTCTCGCGGATGCCATCAATCAGTTTTTTTCTCAGTCCCCTGTGACGGTAAGTGTCTTCAAATCTGCGCATGACGCAAAGGTATTTTATTTGATGTGGTATCCAATGATCTTATCGGTGCGTAATTAAAATTGGAGAGGTAATTCCACCTTCTTAAATTGCGCCCCATGTCAAAATCGAAGAAGAAAGAAGCGTTTGTCGTATCCGAAAAAGGAATTTCCGGTCAGTATAAAACCTGGTTTCTTGACTATGCCAGCTATGTGATCTTAGAGCGAGCTGTGCCTGCCATTGAAGATGGGCTGAAACCTGTACAGCGCAGGATATTGCATGCCATGAAGGAAATGGATGATGGCCGTTTTAATAAAGTTGCCAATATCATCGGTCAGAGCATGCAGTATCATCCTCATGGTGATGCAAGTATTGGTGATGCTATTGTGAATCTTGGTCAAAAAAACCTGTTAATAGAAACACAGGGAAACTGGGGAGATGTACGCACGGGAGATGATGCAGCAGCGCCAAGGTATATTGAAGCAAGGCTGAGTAAGTTTGCTCTGGAAGTGGCTTTCAATGATAAAACTACACAGTGGCAACTGAGCTATGATGGCAGAAAAAATGAACCGGTTACGCTGCCCATGAAATTCCCCTTGCTGCTTGCACAAGGCGCCGAAGGCATTGCAGTGGGGCTGGCAACCAAAATACTGCCCCACAATTTTTGTGAACTGGCAGAGGCAACGATCAAATATTACAAAGGAAAAAAATTTGATCTGTATCCTGATTTTGCTACGGGGGGCCTTATTGATGTTACCAATTACAATGAGGGATTGCGTGGTGGAAAAGTGCGAGTGAGATGCAGGATAGAAGAAGCAGATAAGAAAACACTTTTGATCAAAGATGTGCCTTATGGTATTACTACTTCACAATTGATTGAGAGCATCGTCAAAGCCAATGACAACGGAAAAATAAAAATCAAGAAAGTTACAGATAATACAGCGGCAGAAGTAGAGATCAGAGTTGACCTTGCTCCGGGTATATCACCTGATATTACTATTGATGCGCTCTATGCGTTTACTGATTGCGAAATTTCCATTTCTCCAAATGCATGTGTGATCTCAGGCCAGAAACCGCAATTTCCGGGCGTTTCAGAATTGCTCAGAATATCCGCAGATAACACGCGGGAATTATTGAAACGTGAGTTAGAGATAAAACTCGCAGAACTGAACCAGAAATGGCACTACACTTCGCTCGAAAAAATATTCTTCGAAGAAAAAATCTATAAGGAATTAGAAAAGAAGCATGAGACCTGGGAGAAAGTGCTGGCAGCGATAGACAAAGCATTTGATCCGTTCAAGAAGCAATTGAAACAGGAGATCACAAGAGAAGATTTATTAAAACTAACGGAGAAGCCTGTACGTAGAATTTATCGATTGGATATTGAGCAACTGAATGAACAGATTAAAGGGCTGGAAAAAGATATTGCACAGGTAAAACATGACCTGAAGCACCTGACAGAATTTGCAATTGCCTATTTTGAAGAACTCTTGAAAAAGTACGGACAAGGCAGGGAAAGGAAAACAGAGATCAGGCTATTCGATACCATACAGGCTAAGCAGGTGGCGATTGCTAATACCAAACTGTACATGAATCGTTCGGAAGGATTCATTGGCACTTCACTAAAGAAAGATGAATTGGTAACGGAGTGCAGCGACCTGGATGATATCATTGTTTTTACCCGTGAGGGAAAAATGAAAGTGGTGAAGGTGGCTGATAAAGTATTTATAGGAAAAGATATTCTGCATGCTGCCGTGTTCAACAAAAATGATGATCGTATTACCTACAACATGATCTATGCTGATGGGAAAAAAGGTGTGTCATTTGCAAAACGTTTTAATGTAACAGGCGTAACAAGGGATAAGGAATACGACCTGACTAAAGGCAGTGACAACAGTAAAGTGCACTACTTCAGTGTAAACCCGAATGGAGAAGCAGAGGTTGTCAGAGTTGTATTATCTCCGGCTTCCAAAGCGCATAAAAAGGAATTCGAATTTTATTTTGAGACGCTCGAGATCAGGAGCCGCAGCAGTATTGGAAATATTGTTACGAAATACCCGGTACGTTCTATAAAATTAGCAGAGAAGGGAAAGAGTACATTGGAGAATCGAAAACTCTGGTTCGACACTACTTATGGCAGACTGAATGAAGATGGCAATGGATTGGCATTGGGTGATTTCGAAGGTGATGACAAGTTATTGGTGATCTACAGCGATGGCAATTATGAAATCACCGGGCAGGAATTGACCCAACGATTTGAGGCGGATCAGGTAAAACTCATTGAAAGATTTGATGCCGACAAGGTCATCACTGCAGTTTACTTAGACGGTGATAAGTTGCAATACAATGTAAAGCGATTCAGGATTGAAACCAATACGCTCAATTCAAAATTCCTGTTTATAAAGGAGGGAGACAACAATAAATTGATGGAAGTAACGACCAATGAAGAACCTGTATTGGCTATGCAGACAGGCAGAGGATCTCAAGTGCGGAAAGCAAAGATCAAATTGTATAAGATCGTTGATGTGATGGGATGGAAAGCAATTGGAAATAAACTCACCGATTTTTCGAAGAGTGATCAGATGGAATGGGTGGATACGACACCGGGTGTGCAGGGCGAGTTGTTTGAATGAGAATCAATAGGAGAGGCGAAACATTGAACAAAGTCAACCCCAGGTGATGTCGCCCGGATCTAAATTTGCAGCGAATGCATCAAATACTGTGAGACCGGTAGAAAACATTCTTTGCATTTCAGGAGGATCAAAAGTTAATCCGCCGGGGCCACCACCAAGCGGGCTGTCTGGTCGGATTGTAAATATTTTCAGGGGCTTTTTCCCCTGGAATTTGTTGGGTGTGGACAGCGTGAAATATGCTTCTACTTTGGCCTGCGGCAAACCGTCATTGATCATTTGTTCTTTTACATCTTCGATATAATTCAGCGCTTCATTGTATTGGTCAGTGAGCGCAATATCATTTTTCCCTACATCTGATGTAAGGATGTCAACTGTTTCTCCCAGAATACTCATGAGGTCACTAAATTGTGATGTCTTTGCAACCTGGCTTTCTGCTGAAAGTAGAATGACAAAAATTTCTTCAGCTCCGGCATCTATTGCCATTTGTATTCCTGCATATTCCAATACTCCACCATCGACATACTGATAATCGGGATTCATAGCTCCGGGAACACCACGGCCTACATGGATAGGCTGCATAAAGACTGGTTCGCAGCAGGATGCAAGTAATGCTCTTCTGAAGTGGTTCACATTAATAGTCTGTTGCACCACATATTTATTGGTATTGATGATGGAGGCATCATTTGTAAATACATTGAGTTGTTCTGTCTGCAGGCATACTGTTGTAAAACATATTTTTTTTCCTGAAGCATTCAATTGATCAATATATTCATCCTTATAAACTTTCTGAATCAATTTCCAGAGTGGTGCCACGTCGAATATGGAAGTATCATTTACTTTATCAACGATGTTTCCTTCAATAAAGATGTCTTTGTTTCTGATGTTAGTGTAAAAAGTCTCAAGCGCGTCCACCATGCCCAGCGATGCCAGTGATGTTACAAGTGAGCCAGCACTGGTACCGACATAAATATCAAAATCCAGTTTTGGAAATGTCTTCTTCATTTCCTTCAGCACACCTACTGCAAAGGCGCCCTTGGAACCGCCACCACTGATGACTAAAGCTCTTTTCATTTTGATTAGGTTTAGATATCCGTGTTCTTGTGTTTTTTAGAAATACGAATTCCGAACTCACTTTGAAACCACCATGTCTTCAGTTTATAATCCCTGTTTGCCGAAACTCCTACTGTGATAAGATTGCCCGCATCAAGAATAATACTTCCTCCTAATAGCCTTTGTTTTCCCGTACCCCAGAGATGATTGAGTTGTAGATTGATATTGCCGATAGAACCCACTTCTGCTCCTCTCAGGTTTGCTTTCAAAGTTTTTATTTTAATAGAAACAACAGGACCAAATTCTCCTTGTATTTTTTTCGCTCCATAAAAACTTCCGGCTATGAGACCTGCCCTTAGCAGGTGAGGTACCACGGTGTATTGAGGCGT
>JBDHYH010000176.1:0-4527 GCA_039811325.1 Chitinophagaceae bacterium
GAGATTGTAGCACGTACGGGATTCCCTGCCTGCTTGACGCAGTCAGGCAGGGAACCCGCGATTCCTCCTGATCATAAATATCCCTGGCTTCTTAACCAGTTCTTTCCCGACGCAGTTTTAAAATATTTTTCTCTCACTCTGGCTGTCGCCCAGTCTGGAAAAACTTCTGTGTAAACTATCTTCCATGGAATGTGACCTTTCGTGTACCGATTCTTTCCGGAATTATGTTCTTTCAATCTGTTTTCTGCATCTAATGCCATCCCTACATAAGTAGCACTATCGCTCAGGCTCAGTAAAACATAAACTGTAACCATAATTTTTTTGCCGGAAAATGAGTGGAGAGATTGTAGCACGTACGGGATTCCCTGCCTGCTTGACGCAGTCAGGCAGGGAACCCGCGATTCCTCCTGATCATAAATATCCCTGGCTTCTTAACCAGTTCTTTCCCGACGCAGTTTTAAAATATTTTTCTCTCACTCTGGCTGTCGCCCAGTCTGGAAAAACTTCTGTGTAAACTATCTTCCACGGAATGTGACCTTTTGTATATCGATTCTTGCCGGCATTGTGTTCCTTTAATCTGTTTTCTGCATCTAATGCCATCCCTACATAAGTGGCTCCATCACTTAGGCTCAGTAAAATATAAACTGTAACCATAATTTTTTTGCCGGAAAGTGAGTGGGGAGATTGTAGCACGTACGGGATTCGAACCCGTGATTCCTCCGTGAAAGGGAGGCGTCTTAACCCCTTGACCAACGCGCCATTTCCAAATTTTGGACGGCAAAGATAGGATTAGGGGGTAATGCAGCCAAATTTTCTTTATCTCATTTCAAGTTAATCTTTTGCAAGGTTTTCTGTCTATCAGGAATCATAGTTCAACTATGCTAAAAATCAATAAATCAACTGTGCAACAAATCAACACAATATCAAATACCTTTGCGGCATGCTAAAAATCAGTCAACGCGGCCTGGAAATGCCGGCCTCCCCAATAAGGAAATTGGTCCCTTTTGCAGAAGCTGCAAAGAAGAAAGGAATTCACATTTATCATCTCAACATAGGCCAACCGGACATTGAAACCCCAGCCATTGCACTGGATGCTGTGAGGCATTCTGATTTCAAAACACTCGAGTATAGCCACAGTGCGGGAAATGAAAGTTACCGTAAGAAACTTGCTGAATATTACAAGACAGTCAATATTGACGTAAGTCCAAACGATATCATCATTACAACCGGTGGTAGCGAAGCTATCCTCTTTGGATTTATGAGTTGTCTCAATCCCGGAGACGAAGTCATTATTCCCGAGCCGTTTTATGCTAATTATAATGGATTCGCTGTAGCGGCAGGCGTGGTTGTGAAACCTATTACAAGCAGCATTGAATCCGGATTTGCATTGCCACCCATTGAAGATTTTGAAAAAAATATTACAGAACGTACCAAGGCTATCATCATCTGCAATCCCAACAATCCTACCGGATACTTGTATAGCCGTGAAGAAATGGAGCAGTTGAAAAATATCATGCTGAAACACAACCTGTATCTTTTCGCTGATGAAGCGTATCGTGAGTTCTGTTATGTAGGCCATCATTTCAGCGCTATGGAGTTGACCGGAGTAGATGACCATGTGATCTTAATGGACACTATCAGTAAGCGTTATAGCGCTTGTGGAGCAAGGATTGGAGCCATGGTAACCAAAAACAAAGAAGTGATCCAAACCGCTATGAAGTTTGCACAGGCACGTCTTAGCCCTCCGGGACTTGGACAAATATTGGGAGAGGCAGCCATAGATGTTCCCGCTGAATATTTCGTAAAAACAAAAGCAGAATACATATCCAGGAGAGACCTATTGGTCGGGCGGCTCAATCAAATGCAGGGTGTGTACTGCCCGAACCCGGGAGGTGCTTTTTATGCGATAGCTTCACTACCGATTGACGATTCAGAT
Source organism: Chitinophagaceae bacterium (assembly GCA_039811325.1). Lineage (GTDB taxonomy): Bacteria > Bacteroidota > Bacteroidia > Chitinophagales > Chitinophagaceae > Ginsengibacter. The sequence goes on from JBDHYH010000176.1 coordinate 1,937, forward strand.
ACATTTTGTCAATGGCTACTCGAGTCGTTTAATCACAATAATGCAACGGTGATGCTGGCTCCTGCCACAGGATTTTATAGCACTCATGGGCTTGGAAAGAATGAGGTAAGATTAGCTTACGTACTCAATAAGGAGGATATCTCTGCTGCGATGGATTGCCTTGAAGAAGCACTGAAGGTTTATCCTGGCAGGAAATCTTAGAATCCCTTAAAAAGATTGATAAAGCACTGATTTGACAACTAATTTTTTGGTTGAAAGTATTATCTTCGCCGCCCAAAATGTCGGGGTAGCTCATCCCGATTGTTATCGGGAGGGTAGAGCATCGGATTCATATCCGCCGCGGCGGACGGCTGGTTCCGCGCCGAGGCGGGCCGCTCCCCGATATAAAGAGTTCTTCAAAATAGTGTAAACTAAAATGTCGGGGTAGCTCAGCTGGTTAGAGCATCGGATTCATATCCGCCGCGGCGGACGGCGGGTTCAAGGCCGCTCCCCGATATAAAGAGTTCTTCAAAATAGTGTAAACTAAAATGTCGGGGTAGCTCAGCTGGTTAGAGCATCGGATTCATAACCCGAAGGTCGGCGGTTCAAGTCCGCTCCCCGATACATTCCTTCCTTTTTCAAATCTCGATAACTCATTTACATCGGATTCATTTCCGCCACGGCGGACATTGTATTGCTCTTTGCTAATTTGACCTTCTGCAAATTGTTGTTCGGTTGTTGCATTGAGTTTTGTTCTTGCATTGATTTTGAAATATCTTCCGAAACAAGTTTTCTTTCATTGCAATATTCTGTTCAGCTATTCTTCTTCAGCAATTTATCTATGTCTTTCTCCAATTGTGCTATTTCATCCTTCTTCAATCCGTCATAGATGCCGCGTACCCGCATCTTTTTGTCAACCAATGCAAAGAATTGTGTGTGGATAAAACTCTCATCAATGTTGACACTATTGTTATTGGGATCATCTAACAAGTAACTCTGACGCGCCATTTTATACAGCGAATCTTTAGGCCCGGTTACAAAATACCATTTTGCCGGTTCATGGATATCATTACCGACCATCCTTGCCTCATATTCTTTCAGCACAGGGACTGAATCTGTTTCAGGCATTGAAGTATGTGAGACAATGGCAAAGTCATTCTGATCCTCAAATTTCTTATAAACTATCGCCATATTCGCATTCATCTTTGGACAAATGCCAGTACAGGTCGTGAAAAAATATTCTGCAACATACACTTTGCCCTTAACATCTTGCTGCGTCATTGGTTTGCCGTTTTGATCTGTAAAACTGAAATCCTGCACGTAACCTAAAACAGGCAACTTCACCTCAAAGAATCCTTTGGTTGTAGATAGCGCAATATAAAATCCTGCGATCAATAGTGTAAAGAATCCACCATAAATCAATAATTTCTTTTTCATGAGAGCAAAGGTAATGAAACAGGGCAGGATGGTGGCCGGGTAAAAACCAAAAATTGAATGCTACTTTGCAGACTAAAATGAAGGAAGAATTATTCGGACTCGAGCATGCGAAATGTGCATCACAAATCCAGGTTATGGTTCCATAGAGGTAACCTGGACACTCCTGTTAAAATTTTCGCTGAGAGAGATCAGGGTCTCCGTTCTTTCAATCCCTTTGATCTTTTGCAATTCATCATGAAGCACAAATTTCAATTGATTGATGTCTTTGCAGATGATCTCGATAAACATACTATAATTTCCTGTTGTATAATTGAGCCTGACAATCTGTGGTATTTTTTCCAACTCTTTTGCAACCTGTTCGTACATAGAACTTTTTTCCAGGAAAATGCCAACAAAGGCTGTAATATCAAACCCCAATAATTTATGATCTACATTCAACCGCTTTCCTTTTACGATTCCCATGTCCTGCAACTTCTTGATCCGCACATGGATAGTACCTCCGCTTACAAAAAGTTTCTTACCCAATTCTGCATACGGTGTTTCCGCATTTTCACTCATCTCCTGTATGATGCTGAGATCTAATTTGTCAATATTGAACTTAGAAGCCATAGTTGATTTTTTATTTGAAAATAATTATTAAAGAACAAATATAATTAAACCAATTCTATATTTATATTATTTTGATTAAAAAATTTGTTTGGTTAGGTACAAGTCTTTAGATTTGCATCATAATTGTTCTTTTACACTGTGGGGTGATGAAATTTTTGGCAGACATGCCCTCTTGTCTCGGGGGTGGGGAGTCCAGGATAAACACAGCATAGAGCCGCTGACCGGCAACGGAAGGCGACCAGGGTCGACCACTGAACTTTGTGCTATGGCTAACTGCCCCGTGAAGGTTCGAACCCTTCCCCTACAGCATTTTTTTTTAGCCGCCGGCAATTTACCGGCGGTTTTTTGTGCCCATGACTGAACATTAGAAGTCGTAGTTCATAATCTTTTGCTCCAAAAGAATGCTCACAAAAAAAGACCGCAATAAAATTTTCTCTTCCCCGCAGCGTCTCCGGCACGGGACGCTGCAGGGAAGCAAAAATATATCACTTGGACATTTTCTTGCTCACACCAATAAACGGCTTTTCGATCCATTTATAAGTCAACGAGGCCAAGAGGATAGTAGT
>JBDHYH010000177.1:0-4499 GCA_039811325.1 Chitinophagaceae bacterium
TTTCCATGTATGCGTCATAGCATCCGGCAACCGGTTTACCACACCTTCCCATCCGCCTACATGATTCAGGCCGATGTAAACCAATGGTGCGATGCCCAATACGATCAGGAAAAACTGCAGCACCTCATTGTAAACAGCGCTTGTCAATCCACCAAGAAAAGTATAAATCAACACGATGCCGGACGCGAGCAGAATAGATACATTAAAGTCCCATCCGAGAATGGCATCAAACAAAATGGCCAGTGCATACAATGAAATGCCGGAAGAAAAAATAGTCATGACGGCAAAAGTGATTGCATTGAACCCGCGGGTCTTTTCATCAAAACGTTTTGCAAGATATTCGGGCACTGACCGCACTTTGCTACCATAATAAAAAGGCATCATAAAAATGCCGAGGAATACCATCGCCGGTATAGCACCCAACCAATAGAAGTGGCTGGTCATGATTCCATACTTAGCGCCGGAGGCAGCCATGCCCAATACTTCCTGTGCACCGAGGTTGGCAGAGATAAATGCCAGGCTTGTGATCCAGAGTGGAATAGAACGTCCGCTCAGTAAAAAGTCACTACTGGTTTTTACACGTTTCTTGATGATAATTCCGATGCCAAGAACAAAGAGAAAGTACAATCCGATGATCAGGTAGTCAATCAGGCTTAAGTGCATATTGTAGTAATAATGATAAACAAAAAATGGAATTGATAACTAAAGTAAAATATTATTTTTTGAATGATGGAAAATATTTGGATGTGCTTCATTCCAAATTTTTGAAGGCAGGTGAGAACAACAAGTTTTTGCATTCGGTATTGGCTTGTGTCTCAAAATCTGGTATTTGCGATTGCCCTCGAAAATTCTTCTATTGACCAGTCCTGAAAGGGCGCAATATTATCGAGCAATGGTCAAAGTTGCTCAAAAAAATGATCTCACCTTCCTCCATTGGCCATCGCAGCCATCAAATAAATAAGTGATGCCGTTCCATCCATCGTTGGTTCATTAGTACTGTAGTCGCCATAATCATCATGATACACCACAAGATTGCTCTGGAAAGGTGCGTATTCATCAGCATCCTTCAATTGGATACCGATCAGGTTTTTGTAGATGCTGTTATAAACCGGCCCATCAACCAGCCCGCCATAGATCGGATAATTTTTCAGATGTGTGAATGCTGAATGTGGATCAACAGGAGTGTCTCCGCCGGACGGTAGTCCATACACCATGCTCGTTCCCCACGGGTTGCAGCCAAACAGCCAATCGAGGTTGGCCTGCATCAATTCACGGAACTGCTTGTCTCCGCTGAGTTTCTCGTACCAATAACATTGAATGGCAAAAGATGTGGTAAGGTTGTTACTGCACCAGATGAATGGCACGCCTCTCAGAAAAGCATTTTTCTGCGCACGTAAATTTACATCCTCAATACCTTGCCTGTAATAACTCAAAATCTCTTCTCTTTGTTTTCCTTTCAATTGTTTCGCGAGTTCGAAATGACCGAGGTTGATAAAAGGATAATACTGATAGTGATTGGCGGTGTCCTTGTACATCCAGGGAGTTACTGTTTCGAGAGTGGAATAATGAATGGCTGAGTCAGTGTAATCATTCCTGTTAGGTTCAATATATTTTTTCATGCTGGCAAAAGCCAGTTCCATGTCATCCGTCCAGTTGTCTTCGGCATAGATGTATGGAGAAAGTACGGAGACGGTTTGTGTAACGCCGTGTTTGATTTGTGCATACTGCAACGCTGATTGGCTTTTTTCGCGAAGCAATGCCGTGAATTCATGATTATTTCCAAACAAAGAACTGCCCAATGAAAATGCACTTGCCATCTTTGCTGCAGTAGAACTGGTACCGGTCGTATGATTCATGAATTTCCCTCGTTGCTGCGGTTCACCGTTGATGAAATAAACAGGACGCTCGTAACCTCTTCCATAAAAAGAATCTTCTTTTGGAATGCGCATGCCATGATGATCACGGTCATCAGCTACCTGGTTAAACATCCAATCTTTGCGTGGATGCAGTTTGAGGAGAAAATCCAATCCCCATTTCGCTTCGTCCATTACATCAGCAATACCATTGCTGCCATCGAGGCCATTACTGTTCTTCTTATCAGAAAACTGCTTTGGGAAATCCCTGTATGCTGCAAGCAAGTGCCACGTTGCATTTGCAGTAGTTGTGGCGTACTGCAAATAATCAGAAGCATCATGCCAGCCCCCAATCATGTCGAGGTGTGTACTGTCCTTCATTGGCCCATACAAGGTGTAGGCATCGTGCGTGTGACAACTATCTTTCAGAAACGGATTGTAGCCACAGCGTTGCTGACGCATGTAGAACAGGCAAAAATCCGCAGCACCTTTGTAGGCATCATTGTTGATCTTTATGACAGGAGACTGTGTGTTGCCCGCCTTAATAATGTATTCGCCATCCTTTTTTATTTTGGAAAAATCCAACCGGTAGCTGTTTTTGAATGGGCCATAAGCGCCAAACGATTTACCAGCTTTACCCCGATAAATTGTTTTGTTATTCTTTGTATTGATCACTTCAAAATCAGTGATGGCAGCATCTTCAGTGCTGCACCATACGGCTACTTTTACGGATTGCGGTGTGTATCCTAACTGATTGATCCGGATCCACTGTTGTGCATTTACAGAATGGATGCTGAGTGAAAATGCGCAAATGATTACAAGCAGATATTTTTTTTGCCCCATTATTCCTTTCGATTATTTGAAAGCCTAAATTAAGGATTAAGCAAATGCATTTGCTTTTTTGTAAGCAGATATATTTTTTTGAAGATGGCGAACTGCTGATTGTATCTGTCCTCATTGGCTTTGACAGGCCGGATGACTATTTTGGAAGATGAGTCTTTTCCAATAGACGTTTTTATTTTGAGCGACTGCGCAGCCCACAACGCTGCTCCCGTTGCGCTTGCATCAGCATGCTCATTGATGATGACCTTTTTTCCTGTGATGTCTGCAAGGATCTGTACCCAGCTTTTCGAGTGGATGAATCCGCCGCTCGCATTCAAGGTTTGAATTTTGCAAGATTTCCTTTCCAGGTTTTCTAAGATCATCCTGAGGGAATAAGCGATGCCTTCCTGGGCTGCCTTTGCCAGGTGGTATTTGGTGTGCGTTTCCTTCAGGCCAAAAAATACGGCAGTAGCTCTTTCGTCCCAGACCGGTGCGCGTTCCCCGAAAAAGTAGGGCAGGCATAAGAGGCCATCACAACCTGGAGCAATTGCTTTTGTTTTTGTTTCCAATTTTTCAAAATCTTTTCCGGTTGGGTTTTCGGCAGATAAGAATTCTTTGAATATCCATCGGAGCACATTGCCTCCATTATTGGAAGGGCCGCCACACACAAAAGTCTTTTTATCCAGCAGGTAATTAAAAATCATGCTGGTGGTATCGACAATCGGTCGGGTAGCAGTAATTCTAATCGCGCTGCTCGTACCGATAGTAACAGAAGCAACCTTTCCCGAGATATTGGTGCCTGCATTTGCCATGCAGCCATCGCTGGCGCCTATACATACATAAGTTTCTTTATTTAATCCGATTCTATCGCTGAATGATTGGGAAATATTTTTCCTGACAGTAAGCGTGGGCACCGGTATGGGTAATTGATCCTGGCGGATGCCGCAAAAATCCAGGGCTGATTTTTCCCATTTGAGTTCTTGTATATTGAACAATCCCGTAGCGGAGGCAACAGCGTAATCAATTTCGAATGTGCCAAACATCCGGTACCACAGGTACTCTTTGATACCCACAAATTTTACAGTCCGTGAGAATATCCTTTTTTGATTTTTTCTGAACCACGCTATTTTACACAAAGGGGACATACTGTGGATGGGTGTTCCCGTCAGGCGGTAAATCTTTTTCCCAACCGGATTCTTCCTCAGTTGTTCGGCTATGTCTCTGCTTCGTGTATCCTCCCATGTTATGAGTGGTGTCAGAGGTTTTGCATTTTTATCCAATAATACAAGACTGTGCATACAACTGCTGATACCGATGGCTAATGGTTGTTCAGGGAGTTGGTCAACAAGGTTTTTCAGGCAGCGACAAAAACTTTCGATCAGCACATCGGGGTCCTGCTCTGCATATCCTGACTGCGAATGGTGTACATTGTAAAAGATTTGTGTGTTGGCAATCAGTTGGCCGGAAGTACTATATGCATTCGCTTTACAACTACCTGTGCCGATGTCAAAGCCGATAAAGATGGGGTTTTTCATGCTGATTTCTTTACTTCAATAGCTCTAAAATTAGTGAATACTGTACCGGAAGCAATGAGTTTTTTAGATGTGCTGAAAGTAGTGGGAGTTCGATTAGGATGAAAGCGTTATGGATTATCACCACTTGTAAGTTGTGATTTGCCTGCCAGACTTCGTCTTGCAGACAGGCTTTCAATCCGCCGCGGCGGATTAATAACTTAGTTCTTTCACATCGCTTTTGCTCATGGCTTCTGTGTGTCGGCTGTTGTGATTTGCTTTCAAGATTTTAATAACTTAGTTCTTTCACATC
>JBDHYH010000178.1:0-4438 GCA_039811325.1 Chitinophagaceae bacterium
CAACAAAAAAACCAATAAATAAATATTGGTCTTAGATATTTTTCATTTTCGTATTACTTCACTATGCTATTGTAATCCGTAATATACTAAAAACAAACGACTGCCTCGGATCCCGAAAGCAGTCGTTAAAAAAAATGGTTTGAACATTTATTGTGGCAGCAATACTTTATCTATCACATAATAAACTCCATTCACACAAGCATTATCCCACGATACCGCATTGGCCGCAGGGCCTGAGAATGGTGCGCCTCCCGGAGGAAATGTGCCCATCCCTGTGAATGCTACACCAGACACCATAGGCCCGGTATAAGTTGGCTTCACCATAACGCCCGGATGAACAGCCACAGAACTATTGACAAGTGTCTGGTAAAAAGTGGGAGCTGTTGCAAAATTGTTACTGAAGACCCGAATATTTGGTTGAAAACCTGCTCCTTTGTTTGACGCAAGAAAATGATAGGCCAAAATACCGCGAACCGTCGCTGCCGGTATTACACCATAAAGTGCCGGATTACTAAATACTGCCGGCGAAGATGAAAGTGCAGTAGCTTGTGCTGCAGCCGTACCAGGATCTAATCCCAGACCGGTCAGGTAACTGTAGGCCAGTCCAAAAATCAATTGCTGAAATGCCGCATCGTTAGGTGCCAGTATAGTCATATTGGTAACCGGGTAAGCCATGAGGTATCCTAAACTTCCCAACCCTGTCTGGCCACTGTCAGCCCTGGCTATGGCTGCTTTGAAAAAACTGAGATTGGCATTCGCATAAATTGCATCGCTCAACACTTTGGAAGGAGGTGCTACTACTGAAAGTGTCTTATGAATGACACCGTTTATACATTTATTATCAGGACCGGTAACGGGTAGATTATTGATCCAAAATCCGTTTGCCTTGGACGGAAATGTTGTCATTTCCAACGGTAAGGGCGTACCTGGCAGATCACCAATTTTTAAAGCCGTAGGATACTGCACATTTGGAAAATCTGATGACAAATCACCTGAGAGATATTGTTGGCCGGGAATGATGGAATATTGCACGATTGCTCCAACCGAAGCTATTGGCATTGCCCCAATTGCTGCTGCAGATGGAATACCGGCTAATGCAAATCCGGCATTATCAGTTGCAAAAACTGTGAACTCATTATTTGGATTGGTCAGTTTGTCCAACATACCTACCCTTTTGACTGCCGCGAGGTAAATACTGAAGTTGGCATCCGAGCTTATTTTATCTCCAATTGTCTGAGTAGCGCCGGGATTAAGCTGCGGCCGTTTGATCGGTTCCGCATCAGGCAATGCTTTGTTACATGAATTCAGAAAACATCCTGCACTGATCGCCACCATTGTAATGGCAGTAAACAGAAAATTATTTTTATTGTACTTCATATTTTTATTTTAAAAAATGAATTATAATTTTTAGAAAATGTTATAACCAATACTTACATAATAAAGGCCGCCTATTGAAGAGTTTCCAAATCCGTTTCTGTAATATTGATTCAGGATATTGGTACCTCCCACTTTCAGCAGCACTTTTTGTTCAGGGAATTTATAACTGAATTGTGCATCCAGAGTCTGGAATGCAGGAATAATTCCATTGGCAAAATCTCCCTGGTAGTTTACTTTATCCTGCCATTTATAATCCACTTTGAAACCATAACGGTTTTGATATCCGAATCCTGAATTAGCAAAAGATGCGGCAAATCTGTATTTAGGTGCATTGAAGCTTGCGATGTAGCCCTCCGGCACGCCATCCAACACATCAGAAGAGGCCTGGCCTTCAACAGTAAAATTCTTTGGAAGCATATAAGTGATACTACCTCCGAATCCATAAGTAGTAACCTGACCGGAAAGGTTTTGAGGTACCGAAAAGACAGTGACCAAAGCCGGATTATTCAGATTTGCCCGTACAGTAGATGGATCTTGAAATACACCCTTATTTCCATTTACTGATTGGGCCACCAATGTGCGGGTAAGGAAATCTTTGTAGATACCATAGTAACCATAAATGTCAATGAGTATTCTTTTATTAGCAAGCAACCCCTTGTAGCCTCCTTCAAATGAATTCACCGTCTCTGCTTTGAATTTCTTCAGGTCTTTTAGTTGTGGATCTCCTGCAAACAAATTATCATCTATCGCATACACAGGATTGGTATTAAAATGATAAAAAGTTCTGAAACTTTGAACCCCACCAATCAATGCAGTGCCACCACCTACCCGGAGGTTGATCCATTGTTGTTGTGTACTTCCAAAACGATAAGCCTGCTGATAGGACAACCTGATATTGTTATCCTCTGCTACTTTTATTACAAATGAAACACGTGGTGTGAACTTACCATCAAAATTGTCATTCTTATCATAACGTGCACTCGCTATCAACCTTAATCTGTCATTTGCAAACTTCTTCGAAGCCTGGATGTAAGCACCGTATTCGTTGATTGGAATTTTTCCACTGGAATCAGCAAACAAAGTCCCTTCAGAATTCAATAAGTACTTTTTGTAATTAGCACCAACCAGGATGTCAGCAAAGGAAGATGTATATGGTGAGAAATCATATTGTCCTTCTATATTATAAAGGCTTGTCTTGTCAACAAATAGACCACCTCCTTTAGAAATTGGAATACTCCTTACTTTATCAAAAATGGTTCTGAATTGCTGAGAACCAGCATCTGGTCTTCCAATATCAGCAACTGAGCGCGCAGCATTATGTGCATCAATATCTGAAGCGCCACCGATCTTGGCATTCAAGAATGCCATTGCATATTGATAATACCATCCCGTAGATCCACCGCTCGGCTTCCATGCCTCATTCAGCAACCTGGTAGTAACCGTTGCATTGTAGGATTCACCTGCATTTTCCTGTGTAGTATAGGCCCTGACAAACCAATGCGGGTTTACCAATTCAATTTTGTATTGTGCAATCCTCAGGTTCAGCAATGAATACCTGTCGCTTCCTGTATAAACTGTATTACCTGTTCCGAAATACCCGGCTGCATTTAATGATGTTTTATTTGTTAGCTTATAACTCAACATGCCACTGAATTTCACATTCAATGTATTGGGATCAAGGATTTTGTTTTCCTGGTAACCCGTTCTGGATACGGGAATCGACGCGGGCAAAGAGTTGATATATGGAGCATAGAATGGGGCGGCAGCAGCCAATGGTTTCAACACATTCGACATAATGTCCGCAGTAGTTTCATCACCATATATATTTACCCCATCATAATTTGGGTCTGTTTCGCGTGTGCCTGGCTTTACAAAACCGTCTGTACCTGTTCTGTCGTAATTTCTATAATCGTCAGCTACCCAATCTTTAGCCTGTATCAACTGACCTGTTACTTTGAATGCGAACTTGTCGCTCACTTTCTTTGCCCAACGGAAACTCCAATCATAGTAGGGTGAAGTTCTGCGACTGCGATTATCGATATTCATAATGCCGGTCTTTACTTCAAAAGAGAAGCCCTGGTATTTGAATGGATCCTTACTATTGATGATCAAAGCGCCGTTCATACCACCCGGGCCATACAACGCAGATGAAGCACCCGGAAGCAATTCGACAGTTGCAACGTCCAACTGGGTGATGCCAATCACGCTTCCTACAGAGAAGTTCAGACCGGGAGCCTGGTTATCCATCCCATCGACGATCTGATTTAAACGAAGGTTACCACTACTTCCAAACCCACGTGTTGTGGGAGTTGAGAAGGTCAGTGAGGAAGTAACCATATCCACGCCTTTTAACTTCCCTATCATATCGTAGTAGCTCACCGCCGTAGCGTTGCGAATATCTCTGTCGCTGATCTGTTCGATGGTTACCGGCGATTCTAAAATCCTGGATGGAGTACGTGTTGCTGATATTACCACTTCCTGTCCAAGCACTGATGCAGGCTTCATGTTTACCGTTACAAATTCTGAAGCACTGTTCACTACCTTTGTTAGCGGATCAAATCCAATAGAGGTAAAGTTCAGAGTTACTGGAAATGATTTTGTTGTTTTTAGTTCAAAATTTCCATTGTCATCAGTGAAAGTTCCCTCACCCGAACCACTGACAGTAATAGATACAGCCGGTACCGGTAATGCAGTTGAAGAATTGATCACTGTGCCTTTGATTGTTTGTTGGGCCTGAGACGGATTGCTAAGGCAAAATGCTGCCAGCAATACCAAACATGAAAATAATTTTCCCATACGGCTTGATAATTTGGTTAATTTAAAAGCAATATAAGGTTGTTTAGCGAACTATTAGGAGAATTTTTATTTTATTTTCCTGCAGGTTTTGGATCAATTTCCTTCTTAGGTAACAAATTATTACACAGTTCAGATACTATTTAAGGTATTTATCAGATTTAAATTGCAATTGATGATAATTTCCCGGGAGTAATACTATAATGACATATTAAATAGACCAAAAAAAACCTGAAAAAATATACTGATATGAGCAGGTGGATATGAT
>JBDHYH010000179.1:0-4318 GCA_039811325.1 Chitinophagaceae bacterium
GCTCACACTCGGAAGTGGACAATTTTGCACGAACCCGGGTGTGTTGATTGCTATAAAAAGTGATGGACTTCAGCAATTCAAAGAAGCCGCAATAAAAGCAGTGCAAGAGAAACCTGCCGGCAAAATGCTGCACGCGGGTATCGCCGCAAGTTATAACGGTAATGTATCAGCGATGATTGAACATCCCGCCATTACTGTGATTGCAAAAGGGCAGGAGGGAGAAGATCATACAGGGCAGGCAATACTTGCATTGACATCAGCAAAAGAATTTTTAGCAAATGAACATTTCTGTGGTGAAGTATTTGGCCCATTCGGCCTCATTGTTGAGTGCGAAAATTTTGAGGAGATGATTAGGATTGCTGATGGATTGGAAGGACAACTTACTTCAACATTGTTAGCTACTGAAGAGGAACTCGAAACCTATTCAAATCTGATTTCAATCATCAGGGAAAAATGCGGAAGGATCATCTTCAACAACTTCCCAACCGGTGTTGAAGTTTGTGTGGCTATGCATCATGGAGGCCCATTCCCTTCCACTACTGACAGCCGTTTCACTTCAGTAGGCTCCGATGCAATCAAAAGATTTCTGAGGCCTGTTACTTATCAAAACTGGCCACAGTCTTTACTTCCTGATGAATTGAAAAATGAGAATCCACTCCATGTTTGGAGAACTGTGAATGGGGTTATCACAAAAAATAATGTATAACATTTATGAGAAAAACATTTTTCTGTATTGACGCACATACCTGTGGAAATCCTGTGAGAGTAGTAGCAGGTGGCGGCCCTCTGTTGAAGGGAGATACTATGATGGAAAAGCGGTTGCATTTTCTGAAAGAGTATGACTGGATCAGGAAAGGGTTGATGTTCGAACCACGCGGCCACGATATGATGAGTGGCAGTATTTTGTATCCACCATCTGATCCGCAAAACGATACCGGTGTCTTATTTATCGAAACGAGTGGTTGCCTTCCCATGTGTGGACATGGCACGATAGGTACAGTTACCATCGCAATACAGGAAGGACTCGTGCAACCGAAAGTGCCGGGTAAACTGCGGCTTGAAACACCTGCAGGGCTGGTGTTGGTGGATTATGAACAAACCGGCCAGAAGGTAACTTCTGTAAAACTCACCAACGTAAAATCTTTTTTGATCAACAGGGATTTGAACATTGATTGCCCCGGACTTGGTGAAATTATTTTTGACATTGCTTATGGTGGCAATTTTTATGCGATTGTAGATCCGCAGAAAAATTTTTCAGGCATTCAGAATTTTACAGCGAGCCAATTGATATCCATGAGCGGAGAATTAAGAAGAAGAATTAATGAGAAATATTCTGTTGTTCATCCTGAAAATGAAAATATAAAAAGTGTAAGCCACATTTTATGGACAGGAGACACCATCGATAAAAAATCCACTGCACGCAATGCTGTATTCTATGGTGATAAGGCGATTGATCGTTCGCCATGTGGTACAGGTACATCAGCAAGAATGGCGCAGTGGCATGCAAAAGGTAAATTGAAGAAAGGAGATCAGTTTATCCATGAGAGTTTTATCGGTTCCACCTTTATCGGTACGATTGAGGAAGAAACGGCAATCGGCGGCATGCCCGCTATTGTACCGGGTATCAGAGGTTGGGCAAAAGTTTATGGTTACAATACGATCATCATTGATGATGATGATCCTTATGCTTTTGGATTCCAGGTAATATAATTTGAATCACCTTACTTTTTATTTATGAAAAAAGATAGTGTGCTGATTGTCGGAGGCGGCATCGCGGGTTTATGTTCTGCATTGTATCTGCAACAATCCGGTTGGCAGGTAACGATCATCGACAAGAATGATATGAACGATAACTGTTCTTATGGCAATGCAGGAATGATAGTTCCCAGTCATTTCATTCCCATGGCGGCACCGGGAATGCTGGCTAAAGGAATCCGATGGATGCTCGACAAGAAAAGTCCCTTCTACATCAAACCGTCATTCAATCTGTTTCTTTTCAAATGGGGTTTGAATTTTTTGAGACATTCCACAGCAAAACATGTGAGCACTACCGCTCCGTTTATCAAAGACCTGAATGTACTTGGCGGAGAAGAATATTCAAGACTGAAGAATGAATTTAACCTGGAATTCCCGTTGGAACACAAAGGCATTCTCATGTTGTACAAAACCAAAAAGACAGAGGATGAACAAATAGCATTGGCACAGATGGCCCACGATTTTGGATTGAATTGTACAGTGTTGGATCATGCGGGGATCCAGGAATTGGAACCCGGGTTGAAAATGAGTGTAACCGGTGGCGTACATTATTTGTCTGATGGGCACATTGATCCGGCTGCGTTTATGAAAAGTCTCATCCAAAGTGTAGAGCAAGCCGGCGCTACGATCATCAGAAATGCAGCAGTTGATAAAATAGAAATTAAGGATAGCAAAATAAGCAAAGTGTTTGTAGGTTCTAAAGAATACAGTGCTGATAAATTTATTTTCGCCACCGGAGCGGAACTGACCGGTACATTGAAACATGCAAAGGTGAATATTCCGGTGATGCCGGGTAAAGGATATTCCTTCATGACCCATGAATTCGGAAATAAATTGCAACACCCTGCATTGCTTTTAGACGATAAGGTATCGATAACTCCAATGGGTGGAAGTGTACGCATTGGCGGAACGATGGAATTGGCAGGTATCAATGACAAGATCAACATGAACAAAGTAACCGGCATTGCTGAGTCTGTTAATCATTATTATGCAGATGTAAAAATTGAAACTCCTTCCCCGAAAGATGTTTGGTATGGATTCAGGCCCTGTTCGCCTGACGGGCTACCATATCTCGGGCGGTTAAAGAGCCTGGATAATGCAGTGATAGCGGGAGGTGGCGGTATGATGGGCGTGAGTTGCGGCCCGGCTTTTGGAAAGATCGTAAGTGAATTGATTAATGAATCACAGCTTTCGATGGATATAAATTGTTTTGATCCTGAAAGGTTCAATTGATCAATTGAAGACAATAATTTTGAATTAAGAAATGGTATTGCCAAATGAGACTGATTACAAATGAAGAGGTAGCAAAATATTTGAGTTATGATAAACTCATCGATGCACTCTTCGATATATTTTGTTCTCATTATGAAATGCCATTACGCCATCATCATTTCTATCCGGTAGCTGATGGGCAGGAGAATACGCTGATACTAATGCCATCGTGGAATGAGCAATACCTTGGCATCAAGCAAATCATACTGGCGCCGGGCAACACCTCAAAAGGGATTCCCACGGTTTCTGCTCTCTATACTTTATTTGATGTGGAAACAGGGAAGCCATTGGCGATGTTGAATGCTGAAGAACTGACATCACGTCGAACTGCCTGTACATCGGCGCTTGCAGCAAGATACCTTGCGCCGGAAAACCCAAAAGTATTGTTGGTGCTCGGTGGCGGAAGGGTAGCACAAAACCTCGTGCCGGCACATGCTGTGGTAAGAGAATATGATGAAATACTTGTTTGGATGAGGAACAAAGAGAAGTTCGATGAATTTCAAAAAACTATTCCTGATACTTTAAAAGATAAAGTAGGTCTTGCCAATGATCTCGAATCAGCCGTGAGAAGTGCTGATGTTATTTCTGCTGCCACCATGACTGTTGATCCTCTCATAAAGGGAGAGTGGTTAAAGGGTGGCGCCTACCTCGATTTGATTGGTTCCTACAAACCCAATATGCGCGAAGCGGATGACGATGTGATTGCAAAAAGTAAAATATTTGTTGACTCAAGAATGGGCGCATTGCATGAAGCAGGAGAATTGGCGATTCCGATTGCCAATGGATTGATTAAGGAAACCGATGTAGTGGCTGACCTTACAGAATTGTGTAAAGGGAAGCACAAAGGAAGGGCCACCGACAATGAAACAATACTTTTTAAATCAGCAGGTCTGGCGATAGAAGACCTTGCAGGTGCGTTGCTGGTGTTTCGGGAAATGGGTGGTGTGTGAGGTTGTGAAAAATTATTGATAAGTTGCCCTGAACCAGAGTTCACCAGTGAACAAAAAGTTGATGAAATGGACAGCCTGCTGCGACCATCGGGGGATGCTTGTTGTGCAATCTCCTTTTAGTTTCTAATGTTTAATGATTGAATGATGTTCCTTATTATCTTATCGTCAATATTGTCCAATTCAGACTTGTCATAAATAGTTAACAAATAAACTTCGCTGTTGGTATTGACGAGATAGGTTATGATACGTCCACCACCGCTTTTCCCTTTTCCCTTGCTTCTGATTGCAAGTCTGATTTTATAGCAGTTGTTCCCCAAAGGCGTTCCGATGTCAGGTTGATT
>JBDHYH010000180.1:0-4306 GCA_039811325.1 Chitinophagaceae bacterium
TTTGTGCGCTCACCTGCTGCCATGCCTTATCAGTATCCACCGGCAGCAAAGCAGCATCCGCGCTGTCTGTCCACAGGCGTTTGGTCAACTCAAACTCATCCTTATGAGATGGATTTTCGTCTATCCATTCCTGCAATGCCTTCGCTTCTTCATCAGAAGACTCGCCATTGAGAAAGCGCAGCATGATTTCCTGTATGTGATTATTATCTGGCATGTTCATCAATAAAACCAATTTTTGAGAAAAACCCCTATTGCAGGTTCAAAATTTTTTTCCAGCAATAAAAACAAGAGTAATCCATAAATCCTGTTCTCCGTTGCAAAAACCTTCAACACCCTGATTGCCTTGCCCATCTGGTTTTCCACCGTTTTTACTGAAATACCGAGGCTCTCTGCGATTTGCCGGTACGACAATCCACTCACCCTGCTCAGCATAAACACCTCCCTGCATTTGGGTGGCAACTGTTCCATCGCTTTTGCAATCAGCATTTTCGGATCTTTCCCTTTATCCTCCGGATCCAGGCGAATCATCATTTCATCAGCGCCGTCTTCATCTTCCAATTCTTTCACCGGTGCCTTCCTGTTTTTTTGAAGTAATGTCAGGCAGTTGTTGCGCACAGCAGTGAACAGGTAAAATTTTAGCTGATCGGCACCAATTTCCATTTTCTCTTTTTCCCAGATTTTTATGAACACATCCTGCACCACATCCTCACTGTTCACTTCGTCTTTCAGAAAGGTGAATGCATAGCTGCACAAGCGCTGGTAATGCAGCCTGAATAAATGTTCAAAGTCTTGTTCTAACGTTGTTGCCATCCCGGTTCAATTTCCTGCCTGTGCCATCAAAGGTTATATGATAAATTTAATTGACAGCATGTTTGATGTTTTATTTTTTTTGAAGATAGTGAATAATGGGAATGGGAGAATTGAGGTTGATGATTTTTTTAAAGATTGATTGAGTCGTTTTATAACTTCGTAATATGAGTGATGTGCACGACAAAGAGACGAGGAGTTACAATATGAGCAGGATCAGGAGTAAGGATACAAGGCCTGAACTTTTGGTCAGGAAGTTTTTGTTTGCAAATGGATTTTCTAAAAACAGAAAGACTGTATTCTGCATACATCTGATTCATCATTCGATTTCTGCAAACATATATTTATCAACTAAATCTAATTGTGTCCTAAAGCATACAGCTTTTGAGAGCACACGAAAATAGTTTTACAAATGGACATAAAAGTTGCCATAGGCGAAAGGATTGCCCAATTGCGCAAAGCCAAAAATCTCTCTCAGCAAAAGTTTTCTTACGAGGCAGAAATAGAAAGAAGCTACCTGACACATGTTGAGAAGGGAAGGAAAAATATTTCTATAGAGACTTTGACAAAATTAACCAATGCATTAGGAGTGTCATTAAAGGAATTTTTTAATACAAAAAATTTCCAAAAGCCATGAAAAGACAATTAACTTTTATTGATCTTTTTGCGGGTGCAGGCGGACTTTCAGAAGGATTTATCCGGGAAGGATTTTATCCTATTGCTCATGCTGAAATGGATGAAGTTGTGAGGCTACAAGATTCCCCTGACGATCATTTTTTCAAAGGAACCAGAACAGTCGCTTAAAGTTTCAGGTATGCTCAATTATTTTTATTCAGACAAAATCACTGACTTCCTCCAAAAGTTACCCGAAACAATTATCGGAGAAATTTCAGTAAACGGAAGATTAGGGCATATAAACACAGAACTATATGCTTGGGAATTTCAGATCAAACTTCTTAAAGAAGTTTTACAAAACCATGAAGGGAATTTGTTTTTTGAGTTCTCTATTCCAAGAATGGGCAAGCGGGTTGATTGCCTATTGATCATCAAAAACATTGTTTTTGTCATTGAATTTAAAGTTGGAGAAAAAGAATTTCTAAATCAAAATGTTGAGCAGGTTTGGGATTATGCTTTAGACTTAAAAAACTTTCACAAGCCTAGCCATCGTCTATTACTTGTGCCAATTTTAGTAGCAACACATTCAAAATCCAGCTCGTTTGAAATTATAACTACAAGCCATAATGATAATTTGGTTAATCCGCTAAAAACCAATGCTGAAAATTTAGGAAATACAATTAACGAAGTCCTCAGCTTCTTTCAGAGTGAAGAAAGAATTAATAGTAGTGATTATGTTTCCGGAAGTTATTCACCAACACCAACCATAATTGAGGCTGCAATAAGTTTGTATAATAACCACAATGTTGAAGAAATTACAAGAAGCGATGCCGACGCAACTAATTTAAACGTTACAACAGAATATATTTCTGAAACTATTCAATACGCTAAACTCAACAACAAGAAAATCATTTGTTTTGTTACAGGAGTTCCCGGTGCTGGTAAGACACTTGTAGGTTTGAAAGTCGCTGCAGAACATCTGGATAAAGAACGAGGCAACACAAGTGTTTTTCTTTCAGGGAACAAACCACTCGTTGATATTTTACAGGAAGCACTCTCAAGAGACAAAATTATTCAGGAAAAATCCAGAGGAAATAAGCTTACCAAAAAGCAGGCAAGAGAAAGCGTGAAGGCATTTATTCAAATCATTCATCATTATCGTGATGAATATTTGAGAGACCATAAGCCACCATATGACCATGTTGCAATTTTTGATGAAGCCCAAAGAGCTTGGACAAAAGAGCAAACGGTGAAATTTATGCAACAGAAAAAAGGGATTCCAAATTTTCAATATTCTGAACCTGAATTTTTGATTTCTTGTTTGAACAGACATCAGGATTGGGCTGTCGTAGTTTGTTTAGTTGGTGGTGGACAGGAAATAAACACAGGTGAAGCTGGTATTTCTGAATGGTTGTCTGCCATTAAAAACCAATTTTCTGATTGGGAAACAAGAATTTCACCAAACCTTTTTGATTCCGAATATGCTGCGCAAATAGCAATAGAAGAATTGAAGCAAAATAGTGAAGTCGTTTTTAATGATAGCTTACATCTTGCTGTTTCAATGCGTTCGTATAGGGCAGAATATTTGTCCAAATTGATTAAAGAAATTTTGGACATTGATGAAAACGCCAAAAATACATTAAGCCAATTGCAAGATAAATATCCAATCGTTTTGACAAGAGATATTGTCAAAGCCAGAAATTGGCTGAAGGATAAAGCAAGAGGTAGCGAACGTTATGGCATTGTTGTTTCTTCCCAAGCATATCGTTTGAAACCTTTGGCAATAGACGTAAAAACTCAAATCAATCACGTTCACTGGTTCTTGGATGGAAAAGACGATATACGTTCATCTTATTTTTTAGAAGATGTGGCGACTGAGTTTCAAGTGCAAGGATTAGAATTGGATTGGGCTTGTGTGACTTGGGATGGTGATTTACGATTTACGAAAAGTGGTTGGAAAACATTTTCCTTCGTGGGGAATAAATGGCAGAATATACACAAAGAGGTCAGAAGAAAATACCTGATTAACGCATACAGAGTTCTACTTACAAGAGCAAGACAAGGTATGGTAATTGTCGTCCCAGATGGAAACAAAGATGATCACACAAGGCAACCAGATTTTTATAATTCTACATTCTATTATTTGAAGAGTTTAGGGCTTCAAACAATTTAGCTTTGCCACAAATCAATATTATAAATTCGCATTTATTGGATGCGGCAAAGAATTATCAAGGTATTCAGGTATGTTCAGATTGGTTGAAATATAAACATTTACAAACAAACTTTGAAAATCAAAAACACTCCCCATGAAACTTCCTCACGATCTCGAAGCAACCATCCTCCTTCAGAACAACTCACCAATAGACGATTTCCTCGGGCTATCACCCAACCAAATGCACCACCTGATTTATGACGCTTTCAGCGACAATTCACCTGTGCAGTTTCGCAATGACATCGATGATACGACGCTGGACAGGATTCCACTTTTCAGGATCGTGGAGGAGTACCTGAAAATCATTCAGAGAGACAAACAGATTAAACTGACGCCGCTGGGTGCATTGCCCAGAAAGGTACTGGTGGAACTATACGACAAGCAACTACTGCCTGACCGGTTTATTGAAAGCGGCATTACAAAACTCATGAGAGAGGAAAATTGTATTTCTATCTGGAGTGCAAGGCTGGCCGCAGAACTGGCCGGCTTTGTCAGAAAGACCTCCGGCAAACTTACCCTGACTAAGACTGCCACCAAACTGCTTGATACCAATAACCGGCTGCAGATGTTCAAATTGTTTTTCAGGGCATACACCGGAAAATTTAACTGGGGCTATCATGATAATTATCCGGAGGTAAACCATCTGCAATTTGCCTGGGCGTTTTCAGTCAT
>JBDHYH010000181.1:0-4154 GCA_039811325.1 Chitinophagaceae bacterium
CAAATACACTGGAAAGGCTGAATAAGGAATCAATCATATCCACCTGCTCATATCAGTATATTTTTTCAGGTTTTTTTGGTCTATTTAATATGTCATTATAGTATTATTCATCATATTCGGGAAAATATTCAATGGGCAGAAACTGCCCATTTTTTTTTCGAAAGCCCATTGTATAGGCACCATTTGTGATGATAATAAATGGAGGTTGCAATGGTATATGATATCTCAATACCTGCTCCAGCACCTTTTGTTCGAGTAGCACCTCTATGCGCTTGCATTCAATGATCATGAATGGATTCATGTCTCGTGAGTACACGACAATATCACATCGCTTGGTCAAAGATCCTACTAATATTTTTTTCTCAACCGCCAAAAGCGACAACGGGTAATTTTTCGAAATAAGATAGCTGATAAAATGCTGTCGTACCCATTCTTCCGGGGTAAGAGATACCCATAATCTCCTTACAGGATCAAAAACTTCCTGTATTTCGTTTTTGATTCTTTGTTTAATAGCATTTGCGGGAAAATCAATTTTTATGAAAGGGCTCATCAGGAAAGTAGAAGGAAAATTTTGAAATTGGAAAATATACTTTAGTGGAGGATGGTTTGATTCCTTCACTAAGACTAAAGTAAAAATCGTACATTTATCGCTATTAAAAATTTAAATTAAAGAATGAAGACGAAGAAAGAGATTGTAGAGAACTGGTTACCCAGGTACACAGGTGAGGAGTTGAAAAATTTTGGTGAGTACATTCTGCTAACTAACTTTTCGAATTATGTACACATGTTTGCTGATATCCACAAAGTTCCTGTTGTAGGATTGGATAAACCTATGGAATGCGCAACAGCCAGTGATATTACCATTATCAATTTTGGGATGGGAAGCCCGGGTGCTGCCACTGTCATGGATTTGCTGAGCGCTATCAATCCCAAAGCTGTTTTGTTTTTGGGAAAATGTGGCGGGCTTAAGAAGAGAAACAAAATAGGAGACCTTATTCTACCCATCGCAGCATTAAGAGGCGAAGGTACTTCCAATGATTACTTTCCTCCTGAAGTACCTGCATTGCCGGCGTTCGCATTGCAAAAAGCAATTTCTACAACCATCAGAGATTATTCACAGGATTACTGGACAGGTACCGTATATACTACCAACAGAAGAGTGTGGGAACATGATGAAACGTTCAAAGGATACCTGAGAAAGATTCGGGCTTATGCAGTGGATATGGAAACTGCTACTATTTTTACTGTAGGTTTTTATAATAAGATACCAACCGGAGCTTTGTTACTGGTAAGTGACTCACCGATGGTTCCGGAAGGTGTCAAGACCAGCAGGAGCGATGCTTCCGTTACATCAAAATTTGTAGAGCAGCATTTACGTATCGGAATTGATTCACTGAAGCAATTGATCAATGACGGACTAACTGTAAGGCATTTGAAATTTTAGGTTGAGAAGGTTTAGAATGGTTTAGGAGGGTTGAGAGTTGAGGGTTTAGTTAGCCGCAGCGAATAGCGTTTAGGGGTTAGTTTAGGAAGGTTTTGAAGAGTTTAGAATGGATTAGAATAAGATGAGTTTGTTGAACCATGAACCATGAACCATGAACCATGAACCTTGAACCTTGAACTTTAAACCCTGAAACCACCACTCATAACTCATAACTCACAACTTTCCCCTTGCCTCCACTTCTGCAAATAAAAAATCTCTCTGTTGACTTTAGCTCAGAGTCAGGAGTAGTGCATGCTCTGAAGAATGTTTCTTTCGAAATAGGCGCCGGAGAGAGTGTGGCCGTTGTTGGTGAATCCGGTTCGGGTAAGACAGTTACCTCCTTGTCTGTTTTGAAATTGCTACCTCCATCGGCTAAGATTACTTCAGGTCGGGTTCTATTCAGCGATAATCATTCATCTTCCGATTTGATCAGTATATCTGAACGAGATATGAGAAGCATTAGGGGAAATAAAATCTCCATGATCTTCCAGGAGCCTATGAGTTCTTTGAATCCTGTCAAAACTTGTGGCAGCCAGGTAGCAGAAGCGATCATCTGGCATCAACATTTGTCTAAACAGGAAGCCTTTCAGAAGACGGTTGAATTATTTGAAAAAGTAAAAATCCCTGATCCTCGTTCCGCGTTTCATCGGTATCCACATGAGTTGAGCGGCGGACAGAAACAAAGAGTGATGATAGCGATGGCTGTAAGTTGTAATCCACATTTACTGATCGCTGATGAACCTACAACTGCATTAGATGTTACCGTACAGAAAAGTATCATTGCACTTCTCAAAGAATTACAGGATGACCTCGGTATGAGTATTTTGTACATTACCCACGATCTCGGACTTGTGAAAGAAATTGCTGATAGAGTAGTAGTAATGTACCGGGGGGCAATTATTGAGTCTGGTAATACTCGTGAAATATTTCAAAATCCTAAGGAGAATTACACAAAGGCATTATTGAGTTGTCATCCGGGTCCGGAATACAAAGGGAAATTATTACCTGTGATTAGCGACTTCATGCAAGACACAGAGACAGCAAAGATCAAGATTAAAGAAGAATTGAAATCTATAATTTCTAATTCAATAAAAACCGGTACTGTATTGTTGAAGGTAGAAGACCTTGTTGTGAAGTTTCCATTAAAGAAAGATTTGTTCGGTAGGCCAACCAGGGAATTTGTAGCCGTTGATCATGTTTCATTTGAAGTTAAGAAGGGTGAGACTGTTGGTCTGGTTGGAGAGAGTGGGTGTGGCAAAACAACGCTTGGCCGTACGCTTCTGAGGCTACAGGAACCATCGTCCGGGAAGATTCTTTTTGATGATAAAGATCTGTTGAAACTTTCTGCTGATAAATTGCGGCGACTTCGCAAAGACATCCAGATTATTTTCCAGGATCCTTATGGCAGCCTCAATCCACGAATCACTATTGGAAGTGCGATCAAAGAGCCAATGGCAATTCACAGAATTGAAAGTACAGACAGGCAAAGAAAAGACAAGACTGTAGCATTATTGGAACGTGTCGGCCTGAGAGCAGATCAGTTCGATCGCTATCCTCATGAGTTCAGTGGAGGCCAGCGCCAGAGAATTTGTATTGCCAGGGCTATTGCCCTTAATCCAGAGTTTATCGTGTGTGACGAAAGTGTATCAGCACTCGATGTAAGTGTGCAGGCACAGGTATTGAATCTCCTTACAGAATTAAAACAGGAATTTGGTTTCACCAACATTTTTATATCTCACGACCTTTCTGTTGTGCACTACATCAGCGACCGGATACTTGTGATGCGTAAAGGACGGATAGTAGAATCAGGCGAAGCAGACGACGTGTTTTTCAGGCCACAGGATCCCTATACCAAAGAACTCATTGAAGCCATACCAGGAATGAATTTTTGATTGCATTCTTAAAAAAGAAAGCCGCCTGTTTTGCAGGCGGCCTTTCTTTCAGCTTACGGTTTAACTACTGTTTTTGCATTTTGATATTATAGTTAATATCATCATTAAATATCGTAACATAATAGATTCCTGTTGAGAGTGAAGGAATGTTCGTGATGTTCACTGAATTGTTTCCTTTCACAGTTTTGATTGTCCTTTGCATTACAGGCTGTCCGATTGAGTTTCTCATGATCACAGTTGCGTCAGCAGTTTTATTGGCTGAGAAGCTTGCTGTGAAGTAAGAACTGAATGGGTTCGGATAAACTTCCATTGCTGCTTTTGCACCTGTAGAAATTTTTACAACATTTGAATATACGGATTTGCCATCAGCATCCACTTGTTTTAACCTGTAATAAATATAAGGACTTGTTCCCGGCTGGTCAGTATAGCTGTAGTTCCTCACTACATTACTGTAACCTGCACCTTTTACTGAAGCCACATAGCTGAAAAGTTGTCCGTCAACACTCCTGTACACTTCAAAATGGTCATTGTTTATTTCCTGGCTGGTTTGCCAGTCTAATACAGCCAGTCCGTTGGAATATTTACCACTGAAAGATGTAAGCGTTACCGGGGTAAGACCGCAGGCGTTTACGATCAGCGTGTATTCATTTACGTTAGTACAAGTTGGGTTGTCAAGTCCGGCTTCTGAGGTAGATACTATGAGACGGTATTTATAACCGTTCATGTCGGTAGTAACATTTGTGAAGTTAAGGGTAAGGGCGTAAGAGTTTCCGGAAAAA
>JBDHYH010000182.1:0-4143 GCA_039811325.1 Chitinophagaceae bacterium
ACAGCGACAATCTTACCTTCAACACCACGATGTCCAAACCCTGGTGCTACCAGCAATCCATCAAGGCCAGCCAGCATCTCTTCCACATTATCTTCAGTTACATTTTCACTATGGATATTGATCACCTGTACCTTGCATTCGTTCATTGCTCCTGCGTGAATAAAACTTTCCAGGATTGATTTATAGGCATCCTGTAGTTCTATATACTTTCCAATGAGGCCAATATTGACTTTTTTCACCGGATGTTTCACCTTTTCTAAAAACCCTCTCCATTTGGTCAAATCCGGCTCTTCATAATTGGTCACGTTTAGTTTCTTCAAAACAATCAGGTCCAATTTTTCCCTTAGCATCAGAATAGGGACTTCATAAATCGTAGATGCATCTATAGATTCAATGACTGCTTCTTCTTTCACATTGCAAAACAAGGCTACCTTTCTTCTCAAATCCGCGGTAAGGCTGTGTTCTGTCCGGCAAATAAGTATGTCAGGGTGCACACCGTTGGCGCTCATCAGTTTCACACTTTGCTGAGTAGGTTTTGTTTTTAATTCTTTTGCTGCTTTCAAATATGGAATGAGCGTCAGGTGTACGACAAGGCAATCCTCATCAGGCAATTCCCACTGCAACTGCCTTACGGCCTCTATAAATGGCAGGCTCTCGATATCTCCCACAGTTCCACCTATCTCTGTAATGACGATGTCATATTGATTTTTTTCTCCCAGGAGCCGCATTCTCCTCTTGATCTCATCTGTAATATGAGGTACTACTTGTACTGTTTTTCCGAGATAATCTCCTTCCCTCTCACGATTGATGACAGTTTGGTAAATCCTTCCGGTCGTAACATTATTTGCCTGGCTGGTCCTGATATTCAGAAACCTTTCGTAATGTCCCAGGTCAAGATCTGTCTCTGCTCCATCATCGGTCACATAGCATTCGCCATGTTCATAAGGATTTAGTGTGCCCGGATCCACGTTAATGTAAGGATCGAATTTTTGAATGGTTACCCTAAGTCCGCGCGACTGAAGCAATTTAGCCAGAGAGGCTGCAATAATTCCTTTGCCTAAAGATGAAGTAACACCGCCGGTTACAAAAATAAACTTTGCCATAGATTAATTTTTGACCGTCGTGGAAGATGATTTAAAAGTATCCGGAGGGTCGTGCAAACATACATTTTTCCCTTATCAAAAAAAAAGTAAAACTATCCAGACTGGTTTTTTTGGGAAAATAATATCAACATTATGTGGATTACACCAATTAGATTGATAACACACCAGGCGAAGTCTGACTCAAAATATATCGGCAAAGCCATTTGACCTGGAATTATTTTCGGGTCAATAGAGAATATACAACTGTATCTTCAAACACTCCATTAAAATAGAAACACTCTTTAAACCACCCTTCCCTTGTAAAACCTATACGCTCCAGTAACGCTGCTGATGCTTTATTATTCGGGTGAATGTGCGCTTCCACGCTGTGCAACCCAATCTTTTCAAATCCATATTCTAATACTTCTGCCAGTGCCTCTCCTGCAATACCCTTTCGCCAATATTCCGGGAGAAGCGAATAGCCCAATTCCCCACGAAAATGCTCTCTTATTAATCGCCATATTCCTATGATTCCTATTAATTGATCAGGTTCTTCTTTTAAAGTTATAGCCCAGCTAATACCCGATTTGTTTTCCAGGGATTCACTAGTCTTGTGAACCAGGTCCATTGCATCTTCCAGGGATTTAGCCGGATCTTTGCCAACGTATTTCATCACATCCAAATCAGAACGCATTCTGAAAATTTGATAAACATCTTCTTCAACAATGCGCCTTAGTATCAATCTTTCTGACTTTAAAACAGGGAATGGATCAAAATTTGGCTCGAGATAATCCATGGATAGAAATAATTAGAATGAAGATAATTTAAAATTACAAGGCGGGAATTTAAATTGTCCGTCATTTCATTTTACCTTCATCCTAATGAAAACCAGGAAATCAATCTATCACTTTTTTACGTTTTAATCTGTTTCGTCCATGGACACGAGAAGAGAATTTATTAAAAAGGCATCACTACTTGCCGGTGGTGCCGGGCTCTGGAGTAGTTTACCTGCTTCTATCCAAAATGCACTCACCATCAATCCTGCTATCGGTACTACTTTTGAAGATGCCGAGCATATCGTTTTATTGATGCAGGAGAATCGTTCATTTGATCACTGCTTCGGCACATTGCAGGGTGTGCGAGGATATAATGACCCCAGAGCAATTTCGTTACCCAATGGCAATCCGGTATGGCTGCAAACCAACCAGGATGGCGATACTTACCAACCGTTCCGGTTAGATATGAATCATACTAAAGCAACCTGGATTGGTGGACTTCCTCATTCCTGGCCAGACCAGGTGGATGCGCGAAACCAGGGAAAGTACGATCAGTGGCTCGTCGCAAAAAAGTATGGTGGCGACCGGGAAAACGAATCCATGAAGAATTTTCCCATGACGATGGGACATTATACTCGTGAAGATATTCCATTTTATTTTGCTCTTGCCGATGCCTTTACAGTGTGTGATCAGAATTTTTGTTCATCATTGACAGGCACGACACCCAACCGAACTTTTTTCTGGACCGGCAAAATCCGGGAAAAACATGGCGACCTGGCCCATGTGCTCAATTCAGATTTGTATTACAATCGCGAAGCAAATTGGAAAACATTTCCTGAACGGCTTGAAGAAAATGGTATAGACTGGAAAGTTTATCAGAATGAAATAAGTATGCAAACAGGGATCAATGATGATGATGACAGTTTGCTTTCCAATTTTACAGACAACAACCTGGAGTGGTTCAGCCAGTATCATGTCCGCTTTCATAAAGCACACTATGAATTCCTAAAAAAAAGAATAATTGAACTTCCTGGAGAAATCAACGAATTACGAAAAAAGATCACTGTATCTGAAAAGGACCAGGTACCGGATATTGAAAAAAACCTTAAGGAAAAAATTGAGCAATTGGATCAATTCCAAAAAGACGTTGTAACATGGAGCCCTGAAAATTTTGAAAAGCTTTCACCTTATGAAAAAAGATTACACACCAACGCATTCACCACAAATAGCGACGACCCGGATTATCATCAAACTTCTATTTTTACTTATGATGAAGATGGAATAGAACGCAGTGTCTCCATGCCTAAAGGGGATATCCTGCATCAATTCAGAAAGGATGTGAATGCCGGGAAATTACCAACGGTGTCCTGGTTGGTAGCGCCACAATATTTTTCTGATCATCCGAGTGCTCCATGGTTTGGTGCATGGTACGTTTCTGAAGTACTCGACATCCTTACCAAAAACCCTGAGGTATGGAAGAAAACTATTTTCATATTGAATTATGATGAAAACGATGGATACTTTGACCACGTACCTCCCTTTGTTGCGCCCAGGCCTACAGATGCTGATAGTGGCAGGGTTTCACCGGGGTTAGATACAACAGATGAATATGTTTCAATGCTGGAATCTCATGAGCGTGAAAAAATCAATAAAGGCGCAGGGCGCGAAAGCCCTGTAGGACTGGGTTACAGAGTTCCATTGGTGATTGCTTCTCCCTGGAGCCGGGGCGGCTGGGTCAATTCTCAAGTCTTCGACATTACTTCCACACTTCGCTTTTTGGAAACATTTTTGTCAAAGAAGTTAGGAAAAGAGATCAAAGAAACAAATATCAGCGATTGGAGAAGGGCGATATGCGGAGATTTGACTTCTGTATTCCGGCCATATAAGGGTGAAAAAATCGAGCTGCCTTCATTCATTAAGAAAGATCCTTTTATCGAAAAGATCAATAATGCACGTTATAAAAAATTGCCTTCCCTGCCTAACAGCCTTACACAAACGGAAATAAGTCATATCAGGCTTAATCCTTTCCACTCTGACGTTTTACCTCAGCAGGAAGCCGGTATCCGGAATTCGTGTGCATTGCCATATCAACTTATGGTGAATGGAATTTTGAGCAAAGACAAAAAGCAATTTGAAATTTCTTTTGCAGCAGGAAATAAAATTTTTGGTAAGCGGTCTGCAGGGGCACCATTCAGCATCTATGCCCCCGGAAAATATGCAACAGGAAAGAATGAGAACGGAGTTCAGCAATTCGAGAATGTGAAAGTTTGGGATTATGCAATCAG
>JBDHYH010000183.1:0-4141 GCA_039811325.1 Chitinophagaceae bacterium
ATGCAGAAAGATGATTGCAATTCCTATGATGGCAATATACTTCGGCTGTACATTCAGGAGCAGACTCAGGATGATCATCCCGAAGCCAATGGTAGCAATGACTTCGAAGATGGGTTTGTGAAATTGAATGTCGAAGTATAACCCAAAGTTTACAATCGTGAACTCGAGCAGGATAAGCCAGAACCCACGTTTGATCAGGAATTTTCTCATACTTTTTTTGTCGCCGCTCCTATTTAATGAAACGAAAGCGGAAGTCCCTGCAAGAAATACGAAAATTGGCGCACACAAATAAGTAATCCATCTTGTAAGGAAAAGTATAGGTGTAGTGGTAGCCAGGTCGGTCGGGCTTTGTGTGATTGAATCCACATGCATCATATCTCGTACATGATCCAGCGCCATAACAATCATTACAAAACCTCTTACGAAATCGATGGAAAATACTCTTTTCATTTCCGGCAATTATTGACCGATTACAACTTTGGAGCTTCAAGGTCATTAATTATTTTCTTTTTGCAGAATAAAATGATCAAAGGAAATTTGCCACTTGGGAGTAACTGATTATTCACCTCATGTTGAGCAGATTCGATACTTGAAGCTAAAATCCCATCGACGAGGTAGTAAGTGTGAGAATATTTTTATGAAAATATCTTCAGGGTCCTCAGGTACACGATTGTGGTCGAGCATTTCAATTGAGTTTTACGGCTTGCCGTATGAAAGGAGAAGACGTTTCAGCAATGGTAGCCATCCCTTAATCAACAACCTTTGGTTTTAAAAGGTATCTTTCAAAGGGAAGTAACCTTTGGTCAGCTACTGCATCCCGAAGTGCACACCTGCAATATCTTAATGCTTCAAATGATTCTGTATTTTTGCGGCTGCTGATATCTGTTAATATGTCAAAATTAAATCGGCCTGTAAGAGTTCTTGTTGCCAAGGTGGGGCTCGATGGCCACGACCGTGGCGCTAAAGTTATTGCCACCTCATTGCGGGATGCAGGTATGGAAGTGATCTATACCGGACTAAGGCAAACTCCCGAAATGGTGGTCAATGCTGCATTGCAGGAGGATGTGGATGCGATTGGTATCAGTATGTTGTCTGGAGCACACAACACCGTTTTTCCGAAGATCATTGCATTGCTCAAAGAAAAGAAGATGGACGATGTGCTGGTCACGGGAGGAGGCATCATCCCACAGGAAGATATTCAGCAACTCAATGCAATAGGTGTAGGGAAATTATTTACACCCGGTACGCCTACATCAGAAATTGCAGACTATATAAAGGAATGGGTGAATGCTCATCGAAAATTTTAAAAAGAAAAATTCAAATGACCTATACAAATCTCCTGGTGCAAAATGAAGATGGTATTTGTGTGATTACGATCAACAGACCGGACAAACTCAACGCGCTCAACAAATCTGTTTTAGATGAGCTCGACCTGGTGATGGATAGTATATATACTTCAGATGAAATCAAAGGAGCAATCATCACGGGGCAGGGAGAGAAGGCTTTTGTGGCCGGTGCCGACATCAGGGAGTTTATGGATGTACCCAATAACAAAGGCGGATTACTTGCAGAAAAAGGCCAGCATATTTTCTTTAAAATTGAAGATTGTCCCAAACCTGTTATTGCAGCAGTGAATGGATTCGCTCTGGGTGGTGGGTGTGAATTGGCAATGGCTTGTCATTTCAGACTGGCAAGTGATAATGCGAAGTTTGGGCAACCTGAAGTAAACCTGGGATTGATTCCCGGATATGGAGGTACGCAACGATTGACAGCTTTGATCGGGAAGGGGAGGGCAATGGAACTGATACTGACAGGCAATATGCTAAGCGCTGCCGAAGCATTGCAATTCGGCCTGGTGAATAAAGTAACGTCTTCTGAAGAATTGCTGAATACTTCAAAGAAAACATTAGCAACCATCCTTTCGAAATCACCTGTTGCTGTTGCAAAGGCTATTAAAGCGATCAATGCTTTTGATCATACGCGGGCAGGATTCAATGAAGAAGTAAGGTTGTTTGGTGAAACATTTGAATCGGAAGATAAACGGGAAGGAACAACAGCATTTTTGGAAAAGCGTAAGGCCATATTTCCCGGGAAATAGAATATTGAAGAACCTAAATAAAACTTTAAAATGAAGAATTACAGGATTGAGAAAGACACACTTGGAGAAGTAAAAGTACCTATTGATGCTTATTATGGAGCTCAAACAGAACGCAGCGTTGAAAACTTCAGGATTGCCCGTGACATTAATAAAATGCCTAAGGAAATCATTGCTGCATTTGCATATCTGAAGAAGGCAGCAGCCATCACGAACTGTGAGGCTGGCGTTTTATCAACTGAAAAAATGCAACTGATCAGTAAAGTTGCTGATGAGATACTGGAAGGAAAGCTGAGCGATCAGTTTCCGTTAGTCGTGTGGCAGACAGGGAGCGGTACTCAGAGCAACATGAATGTAAATGAAGTCATTGCTAATCGTGGGCATGTACTCAATGGTGGTGCATTGACCGACAAGGAAAAGATCATGCATCCCAATGATGATGTGAACAAATCACAGTCGAGCAACGATACTTTTCCTACAGCCATGCATATCGCGGCTTACAAGATATTGCAAGACCTTACTTTGCCGGCATTAGAATCATTAAAGAAGACTTTGGAAAGCAAGTCTAAAGAATTTAAAAATATTGTCAAGATCGGACGTACCCATTTTATGGATGCTACTCCACTTACCCTGGGACAGGAATTCAGCGGGTATGCATCACAGTTAGACCACGGGATCCATGCTGTCAAAAATACACTGGATCATTTGAGTGAACTGGCTTTGGGTGGTACAGCAGTAGGTACAGGTATCAATACACCTCCGGATTATGCAGTGAACGTTGCACAGACAATTGCTGAACTTACAGGCCTTCCGTTTAAAACAGCTCATAATAAATTTGAATCGCTCGCTGCGCATGATGCTATTGTTGAAAGCCATGGCGCTTTAAAAACTGTAGCCGTTAGCCTCATGAAAATCGCTAATGATATCAGGATGTTGTCATCAGGCCCACGAAGTGGAATTGGTGAAATTCATATTCCTGATAATGAGCCCGGCTCTTCCATCATGCCCGGAAAAGTGAACCCCACACAATGTGAAGCATTGACGATGATAGCAGCACAGGTAATGGGCAATGATGTGGCCATCAACATAGGAGGCGCGACAGGTCATTTTGAATTGAATGTTTTTAAACCGGTGATGATCTACAACTTCCTGCACAGTGCACGACTGATCGGCGATGGATGCAATAGCTTCAATGAAAAATGTGCAAAAGGCATTGAACCGATAAAAGAAAACATAAAGAAACACGTTGACAATTCTTTGATGCTGGTAACTGCATTGAATACACACATCGGATATTATAAAGCTGCAGAGATAGCACAGAAAGCACATAAGGAAAATACAACACTCAAAGAAATGGCAGTGAAGTTGGGTTATGTTACACCTGAGCAATTTGATCAATGGGTAGATCCTAAGAAGATGGTCGGAAAGATAGAATAACAATCATTATTGGCTGACTAAAGATTTTGAATTATAGTGAATTCCCTTCGGTACTGACGCTCCGGTCAGTATTAAAAACTCTGACACTTCGGTCCGAGACAGACAAGCGAAGCTTCGTCTGCCCCTTCGGGTTGCAAACACCGACCGAAGCGTCGGTGTAGATTTTGAAATTAACTGCAAAATCTGGGTCAAAAAGCAGGAGTGTATTATGATAAAAAAGCAGGTACAGTTCCGGAAACCTGTACCTGCCTGATGTATAAATGTGAGAAAACTTTTTTTACCTCATTGCTTTAAGAACTTAATGGTTTTTATTTCCTTACCATTTGATACAGTTACAACATAAGTTCCTGATCCCAGTTTCTCAGTTGGCAGGCTTATTAATGCCTTGTTTATGTTGTTGCCTTGCCATAATTTTTTACCATTCATATCAGAAATAACGACCGATATATTCTTTGAGTCTCCGGATACCTGGAGTGTGGCAGTAGAGACTACAGGGTTAGGATATAAAGTAGCGCCAAACTGTTTTGAAGTAATGGGAGATTTCTCATTTATCACTTTCGAGAATTCATGCTTTCCGGTTTTCTTACATACTTTTCCAACATACAATTC
>JBDHYH010000184.1:0-4099 GCA_039811325.1 Chitinophagaceae bacterium
ACAATCATTCAAATTTTTAGCTTTTTTTATGCAGCCTTTTCGCCGCGGCGAATTTTTTGTTACTTTTTTGTATCAAGACAAAAAAGTAAGCAGGCTCAAAGCCTGATTAAATAAGGGTCATGGACTTAAATACCTCACCTTTTAAGATGATTTTAAAACAGGTACAATGAAAGTGATAACAGAATATAAAGACCACGACAGATTACTGATAGCAGTAGATTGTATCATCTTTGGTTTTGATGGTAATGACTTAAAGGCACTGCTGGTCAAACGAAATTTCGAACCGGGGCTTGGCAAGTGGTCATTGATGGGTGGCTTTATAAAAGCAAATGAAAGTGTGGACCAGGGAGCCAATCGGGTTCTTAGTGAATTGACCGGGCTATCAGATATCTATATGGAGCAGTTGCACTGCTATGGTGATGTTGAGCGCGATCCTGGCGGAAGGGTAGTATCTATTGCCTATTTTGCTTTGATAAAAATAAATGG
Organism: Chitinophagaceae bacterium; assembly: GCA_039811325.1. Classification (GTDB taxonomy): domain Bacteria; phylum Bacteroidota; class Bacteroidia; order Chitinophagales; family Chitinophagaceae; genus Ginsengibacter. The sequence goes on from JBDHYH010000184.1 coordinate 487, forward strand.
CAATGCCTCCATTCATGAAAGGGGCAATGCCAAATGGTTCAGCATCAAAAAGGTACCTGCGCTTATTTTCGATCACAAAGAAATGGTGAAGATGGCCAAGGAACGACTCCGAGAGAAAGCTGCTAAGCGGCCCATTGGATTCGAACTATTGCCGGAGAAATTTACACTTCCTCAATTGCAAAGTCTCTATGAAGCTATTTATGAAACACAATTCGACAAAGGAAATTTTTCAAGAAAAATGCTGAGCCTGAAAATACTGAAGAAACTAAATACCAAAGAAAGGGCCGGATCAAAAAAGGGAGCATTTCATTACGTTTTTGATCATGAAAAATATCAGAAACAGGAGAAGGAAAGTCTTCGGTTTGTCTGATACTCCTTAAGGTTTTTGCATGCGTACAATGACTGCATAGTCTCAATAATTATCACGGAATACGGATGACATCAACTCTTGTAAGCGTCATCAAATTGTCATTATTATAATTCGTTTAAATGATGTTAAAATCCGTAAAGCCTTTGTTAATATTTGCCTATTTTTTAAAGCCTGCAATCCTAATTTTAGCCCGCCTTAAAAACTGCATCAACTAACACGAAATTAGCTTCTAATGAAAAAAAATCTTCTCTTGATTTTGACGATTTGTTTGTTCGGTTCGACCATCGGTATGGCACAATCAAAGAAAGTGAGCGGTACTGTAACTGATGAAAACAGCAAACCAATCGAACGGGCTTCTGTAAAACAGAAGGGGACCACAAATGGCGAGATTACTAATGCAAAAGGAGAGTTTACTATCACCCTTCAGGCGGGAAAGTCAACAATCCTTGAGATCAGCGCTGTTGGATTTCGAACCCAGGAATTGGATGTGAAATCCCAAACACATTTGTCCGTAAAAATGCCACCGGATATGCAGGGACTGGATGAGGTAGTAATTATCGGTTACCAGAAAGTAACGCGAAAGAAGGCGACTGCAGCTATATCAAGTATTTCCGGTAAAGAATTGGAAAATTTGCCATCAGCAAGTTTTGATCAATTGCTGCAAGGACGACTGTCTGGTGTCAACGTTCAGAATTTCAGTGGTGATCCTGGTGCAAGGGCTGCGGTAAGTGTGCGTGGTAGTACACTTGTGAGTGCCAACTATGACGAAAACATGGTGGTAAGTTCTCCGCTATATGTTGTGGATGGAGTGCCACAGTCCAATGAAGAATATGTAACACCTGGTGCCGGCACAGGAATGAACTATCTCGGTGGCGTGAACCCGAATGACATTGAGTCTATTGATGTATTGAAGGATGCGTCTGCTGCTGCAATTTACGGATCAAGGGCAGCTAATGGTGTAATATTGATCACAACCAAAAAGGGAAAATCCGGAAAGGTGAAAGTCATCTTTTCCGGTTATGGTGGTATCACCGAAAAACCGGAATTGAGAGAGGTAACCTTAGGTACTCTTGAAAGAAGGCAGAAGATGAGGATACTGCAGGAGCAACTACAATATAATGATCAACGGCAATTGCCTTACATGCTTACAGACAGTTTGAACCCTGCATTCAATGGCGCTACAGACTGGCAAGACCTATTTTACAGAACCGGTGTTATTAAGAATGCAGACCTGAGCCTGAGCGGTGGCGATGCCAGTGGGACTTCGTACAGGTTCAGTACGGGGTATTATGATGAGCAGGGTATTTTGAAAGCTACCGGCTACAAAAGATATTCGGTACGACTGAACCTGATGTCGCATGCATTGAAAAATAAACTTGATATTAATCCTGTAATCTATTTTACCAGGTCTGACAGATCGAGAGGGTTAGGTGTTGATCCGCGCTATGGAGGAAGCAGTGCTTTTAGCTTGTCAGCAGGGAGCATGCCTTCTTCATTGTTTAATCTAAGCCCTACTAAGAGAGCAGGTATATTGGAAACTTATGATGAAAGCCTGGACAAAAACATGTCAAATGTTTTCAACTTGAACCTAAACCTCGGTTATACATTCAATTCGAATTTGAAGTTTAATTCTTTAAACTCATACCAGTACACTACTTCGCACAGAAATTTCAACCGCACCAATGCGATGGAAAGCAATGCGGGTAATTATTCCTACACTTACTACGATCAGAATATTCAATTGCTGACATCAAATTACTTCACTTATACCGGTTCATTAAATAAAAACAATTTCAGTGGAGTAGTAGGTCAGGACATTTCATTCAATACTTTTGAAAATGCCAGCGAATCAGGTTCGCAGGGAGCTGCAGATAACATTCAGGTGATCCAGGGTTTTACCCAAAATAACATTACAGCTTATTCTGATTACCAGGCTTATGGCCTCTTGTCGTACTACGGGCGTTTTTCCTACGATTATGATAGTCGTTACCTTGTTTCATTTGCGGGTCGCTGGGATGGTTCGTCAAGATTTGGTGGAAACAGTAAATGGGGATTCTTTCCTTCAGCTTCCGCAGCATGGATCATTTCAGATGAAAAATTCTTTAATCAGAATTCAAGAATTTCCCTGTTGAAATTTAGAACGTCAATTGGTACTTCAGGAAGCCTTCCGTCAGATAACTATTTACAATACAACCTCTATAATGTAAATGCAGGTGGATATGCAGTGAATGGAAGCGCCACCTCTTACAACGGAATTACGGCTGTTACGCCAAACTTCTACAATGGTGCAGCTCAGAAAGGGTTGTCCTGGGAAAAATCAATGCAGTGGAACATAGGTGCGGATATGGAAATACAACAAGGTAAATATGCTGTATCGATGGATATCTATAATAAAGAAAGTTCTCTGCAACTCTTCTCTGTCAACCTTCCGCTCACTACCGGATATAGCGTAGCATTGACTAACTCGATTGGGGTACGCAATGCAGGTGTCGAATTGACCATTGCTGCCAATCCATTACCGAATACAAGCCCGGTAAGGTGGTTCAGCAGGTTGAATATTTCTTATAACAAGAATACTATTATGAACCTGCCGAATGGTAACAGGGATTTGGTGCTGTCAGGAGACCGGTTTGATAAATCGCATATCCTCTCTGTAGGTAGCGCTATCAATACGTTCTACCTCTACAAAACTTTGGGAGTTTACTCTACAGATGGTGATGTACCTGTGAATCCCTATAATGGTGAGAAATACCATAATTCAAACGGTACTTACACAGCGGGTGATTTCTATTTCCAGGATCTGGACGGTGATAATCTCATTGACATATTTAACAGTGGACTGAATCCTGACAAGATGCCAATCGGTGATCCGAATCCTAAGATCACCGGCGGATGGACCAATGATTTTACCTGGAAGAATTTCACCTTAAGTTTATTCTTCAATTTTGTTTTTGATCGTGATGTGCTCAACCTGTTCCATTCTGATCAGTTCAATAACTCCACTGACGGAAACCCCAATGAAAATTTTGCTCAGTATTCCACTCCTAACTTAGATAAGATAGATATCTGGCGTAAGAGTGGGGATAAAGCCACTTATGCAAAGTATGACCTGGGCACTTATTTATATTATTACACATCAGCACAGACTTTCTTCCTCGAGAAAGGGGACTTTGTGAGACTGAAGAGTATCAATTTGCAATATAACCTTCCATACAATACTGTTTCGAAGTGGAAGATTGATGG
>JBDHYH010000185.1:0-4091 GCA_039811325.1 Chitinophagaceae bacterium
GTGTGTGTAAGCAAAAATATCAAAATAATATTCAAGTACGTTTTGGTACCGGCACTTGCTGCCTGGTTGTTTTACTCGCTTTACAATCAAGTGAAACAGCAGCCACATCTTTCCGAATCATTAAAAATGGTACGGACTGTACCTTTTGGAGCAAATGCATGGAAGTTTTGGGTTGTGGTAGTTTTGGTTTTCTTCAACTGGGGTTTCGAGGCGCGCAAGTGGCAGTTTCTTACTGCACCGATCGAAAAAATAAATTTCTTCAGAGCCTTTAGATCAGTTCTGAGTGGTGTTACATTATCTTTGAACACACCCAACCGAATCGGAGAATATGGAGGACGAATCCTCTATCTCAGTGAAGGTAATCGTCTCAAAGGAATATCATTATCCATTGCAGGCAGTATCAGTCAACTGATTATAACGCTTTTCATAGGATGCCTGGGATTGAGTTGGATATTGCTATTTGTGATACCCCAGGGAACATCCATTATGGGATTATCTCATTTCTGGATTGAGGTATTGCTATTGATCTCTGCGATTGTTACCGTGCTCATCGTATTGTTCTTCTTCAGGCTTGCATGGTTGATCAAGGCAGTCGAAAAAATTCCGAGAGCCCATAAACTGATCCCTTACATCAGTGTATTAGACAGGTTTGAAAATAAAATATTGTTAAGCTTGCTGGGCATGTCTTTCTTAAGGTATTGTGTATTCATCTTGCAATACATATTGCTTTGGCAAGCGCTGGATGTCAACATAGACCTGGTGGCTGGGGTATGGCTGGTTTCTATATTATTCCTGGTGATGGCTGTCGTTCCTTCATTTGCTATAGCTGATCTGGGTATTCGTGGACAATTCAGCGCTGCATTGGTCGGGTATTTCAGCACCAATACTATCGGGATCGTTGGAACAACGTTGGGTATTTGGATTTTGAATTTATTTTTGCCGGCAGTTGCCGGAAGTTTAATGATTTTAGGCATTAAGTTTTATAAACGAGATTAAGCATTGAAAACTCTTTTTTATCTGACCCTATTATTCACGGGCATCCCATATCTGAATGTGGACCATAGAAAACATCAGTCTGTGAATGAATTTCATGCTCCCTTCCAGGATGGGGATCAAAAGTTTTGCGGAATTCGCAATAAGGCATTTAAGCCGGGAGAGGAAGTTACTATGAAAGTTTATTACACAACGCTTGGTATGTATGTAGGTGCGGGCGAAGCAAAGTTTAGCGTAAACCTTACCCGCTTCAATGGGAAACCTGCTTATCATTGTGTGGCAACGGGTACTACTTATTCTTTCTTCGATAATTTTTTCCGGGTACGTGATAAGTATGAATCATACATCGATACATCCAGCATGCTACCTATTAAGTTTATACGAAATGTGGATGAGGATGGTTATAAGATATACAATAACGTAACTTTTGACCAGGAAAACCAAACAGCGGTCAGCACGAATGGATTATTTAAAGTAACACCCTGCATCCAGGATGTGATCAGTTCTGTCTATTATGCACGTAATATTGATTTTTCAAAGTATAAGAAAGGTGATAAAGTACCCTTCGACATGTTTTTGGATGATGAGGTGTATCACATGTACATGCGTTATGAAGGCAAGGATGTAGTAAAGACCCGGTACGGAAAATTTCGTGCTATTAAATTCAAACCACTCCTGATCAAGGGTTCTATTTTCGAGGGCGGTGAAAAGATGACGGTATGGGTAAGTGATGATGACAACCACCTGTTATTAAGAGCCGAAAGCCCTATAGCTGTAGGATCAATAAAAGTGGACATGATGGGATACAGAAATCTGAGGTATCCGCTAAAGTCGCTGATCAGTGTGAGGTAAGAAAAGATACCGATACAAGTTTGCTGACTCTTTCAATTTGTAATTTCACTTTACTTACCATCTCTTTGAGAATTAGTCTAAAACACGAATTGCAAACACTCCACTCCTCCAATTCTGGATAATAGAGAACCCTGGTCAATTCCAAACCTGGCGGCAGCCGAAAACTTTTGTGCAAAAAATTCTTCTCAATGCCGATCCAAAATTTCTCCTCACCCGGCACTAAAACTCCAACAAAAGAGCAAGTAATTAAAGTAATCAATACTTCAAGAAAATATTAAGGATTCTCCAATTAATACCCCCTTTCCTGACCTTTAGAAGCAAAACCCAGCCGGACAGTAAAACCAATAATTGGCCACGCGATACCAACTACTCAGTCAATGCAGCCGGATATTGACTCTCATTTTTATTCAAATATTTGTCGGAATAATTTGCATGTCTTCCAATCACTATCTCTACAGGTAGCGAAAGCTAAATTTAAAGGTGGATTATGTAGGATAATAACTAAACCAGTATATGATGGAATGGAAGGAATTCTTCGGGTTAAAGCCTCAACCTCAAGATAGAGAAATACCCGAAGCGGCCAGGATAAACAAACACCACCCCGCGAGAAAAGGGCGCAATGATTTCATTCAAGGTAATTCATGAACCCCTTAACTGAGATAATACGAATAAGAAGAAATGAATTGAACTAACAAAATAATCATCGAGGAAAAAATATGATTCCAAATAAAATTTATCAAAATGAAAAAGTTTATATTCATTTTAATCAGTGCCAGTGTACTGAATGCCGCAAAAATTACGGCCCAGGTAAAAATCGGTAATAACCCGACAACTGTAAACCCTGCCAGCCTGCTGGAATTGGAGACCACTAACAAAGGAGTATTGCTACCACGACTTGCTGATACTACTTCCATCAGCAATCCTCCGCAGGGGATGTTGATGTTTAGCAACGCGGATACTTCTCTTTATTTCAGAAGAAAATTGGGAGGATGGCAAAGATTAGCTATCGGACAAGACAATTATTGGAAATCCATCTGGATGGAAGGAGGAACCAAGCCATTGTACTTATTTAGCGAGTCGCCGGTGATAGTGAATAGGCCTACAACAGGGACATTTCTGCAGCTCGCTCCATTGCAGACTACGGGAATGTTTGGTAATACACTTGCAGCATTCGCAGATGGTGTTTATGATAACATTGCAGGGATAAGCCTTGTAGGTAACTGGCCGGGCGTATATTTTAACAGCTATTATAATAACACCATTCGTTCTATGGCAGCCGGAAATGCCGGAAATATTACTATGGACGAATCTAACAACCTGGGTGGCGCATTCCTGTTTAAAATAACGGGGTACAGCGCTACGGCTAATGCAAGTATGGGCAACCCCAATGCACAAATGATACTAAATAACGATGGCAAATTAGGTCTCAATACAGGAAACGTACCTACCCGAGCATGGTTTGAACAACACGGAGCTGTAAATAATGCAGCAGCCATATTTGGTGGCGAAGGATCTGGTGTGGCCATCCAGGAACATTTTCCTTCGATAGGCTTCAACAGCTATTATAATGGAAGTGGTGGTTATAACAGTATTGGTGCAGGGTATGGTGGTGAAATTGGTGTTGACCAAAGCAATGGAGATTTTTATGTAACTACAATGACCGGATATAATGCTCTGCCAGATAATACTTATAATTTAGGTTTTGTGAGAACCTTCAACATCAATAAGCAGGGTTACATTGGCATTAATACAACGGACCCGGAAAGTCAGATGGAAATTTATAATCTTAATAATACAATAGGTCCTGGGAATGGATTAAGATTCACATGTGAGGATAATGTTTATGGTGATATTGCTGGCTTTAATTTATCTGTCTATGATATAGGTGGTACATTGTTAAGTCCAGGTCAGTCTGATCTGGTCTTTCAGTCGCGGAATACTACCAATGGCAATTTTTCTAATGTAGCAAATATTGATAAGGACGGGAATTACCATCAGACTTCAGACGCAAGATTTAAAAAAGATATCGCTACTCTTGATGAAAATAGCATGCTGCAAAAATTACTTCTTTTAAAACCGAGTAACTATCATTTCATAGATGAAAACGAAAACTCACAAAGAAGCTATGGTTTCTTAGCACAGGATGTGGAAAAAATATTCCCGGAATTTGTAAACGAAATACAAGGCAAAAAAATGCTTGCTTACAGTTCTTTCATCCCGGTGATAGTAGCCGCCATGCAGGAACA
>JBDHYH010000186.1:0-3979 GCA_039811325.1 Chitinophagaceae bacterium
TTTAGATGGTTTAGATGGTTTAGATGGTTTAGATGGTTTAGATGGTTTAGATGGTTTAGATGGTTTAGATGGTTTAGATGGTTTAGTGAGTTGAGAAAGTTGAGATGGATGAGATGGTTGAGTTATAATCACCGTTCTATTCATTCATCACTTTTATAGCAGAACCATCTTTTAAATAAGCGCTGCCTGATACAATCAGGTATTGGGCATTTTCCAATCCGTTATCAATCACTACCTGCTTGTGCTCTATTTTAGAAATATCCACTTTGATTTTCTGCGCTGTTTTTTTATCATTGGTAATAAAAACAAACCCTGAATTTTCATCTCCATCCAAGAGGGCATCATAAGGAATACTCCAACCGTTTATTTCCCTGGAAGGAAATAAAGTAGCCTTTCCAAAAAGCCCGGAAGCCAGCGGAACTCCGGAAGCATCTTTAACTGACAATTGAATCATAAAAGCGCCTGTTTGCGGATCCACACCTTCACTTTTTTTCAGTACGGTTGCTTTGATAGTTTTCCCCGGTGCAGCATCTGTGGTGATTTCCGCATCATCGCCTGCCTGTATGGAAGACCATTGATAATCACTTACACCGGTTTTAAAAATCCATCCATTCTTAGCTGCGCTGTTCACCACCAACACAGGCATACCCGGGCCTGCCATCTGCCCTGCATTCAAATATTTTTTCAACACTACACCATTGTTCAATGCCCTGATCTCGGAATGTTGATTATTAAAATCTGCAGCAGTCTTTTGTTGCTTTGCTAACTCCAATGCCGTCCTGGCATTTTGCATTTGTTCCAGAGTAGCCACACTGTCATGATAGAGATTGGTTGCTCTTTGAAAATCACGTAATGCTTTTTGATAGGCCAATGTTGCCTGTTGTGTGGCAGCACGAATTTCAGCTGCATCTACCTTAGCCAGCAATTGCCCGGCCCTGATGGCATCTCCTTCCTTTACATAAATAGCCTGAATAATCCCGCCATTCTTGAATGAAAGCGGTGTTTCATTGTCTGTGGTAAAATATCCTGACGAGTTGAATGAGGTGGACAATGTATCCTTCATCACAGGCATCACTTTCACCGGAATGATATCTTCCCTGATTACTTCTTTCCCGGTATTGTTATCCTTGCATGCGCTGACAGTAACGATGGCCAACAGTAAAGCAACAAATATTCTTTTTTCCATTTTGAAAATTTTATTTGATTAGGAATGACGCTGTTTCTCTTTCTAACTTCACCCGGGCTTCCAGCATTTTATAACGATTAACACTCACATCAACCTGAGCCTGGGTCAATTGGTTGCGGGCATCTATGGTTTCTAAATATGTATTGACTCCTTCATGATATCCTTTGTCAATCAGGCGCTGGTAAGTACTTGCAGACGCTAATCTTTTTTGAGCAGATAAATAATTTTGATAAGCCGATCTCAAATTGTTTTTTGAAATGTTGCTGCTCAATTGTAATTGCTTCTTCACCAAATCCAAACTGAGTTGTGCATTTTCAAAGGCAAGGGATGACTCTTTCATTTTGTTTTTATTACGCCCGCCTTCAAACAAAGGAATTTTCAATTGCACGCCGGCCATGTAATATCTCGTCTGATTATTGAATTGCCAGTTCTCTGATTGTGAACCTAAATCCAGAAAACCATTCAGAGCAGGATATTGAGCAGTTTTATTCAGTAGCGAAACATTTTTCTGCAACATGATGGCCTCATTCAATTGCTTCAATTCTTCCCTTCCTGATGTATTGGGTTCTGCGCCTAAAAGTTGCAATACTTCGTCATCCACATTCACAGCACCGGTAGATACTTCTATTGAATCTTTTTGATCTCTGTTCAATAAAAAATTAAAATAACGTTTGGCATTATCTGCCTGCTGTGTAGCCTCAGTGATTTTAGATTGTACGGTTTCTATTTCACTCTCTGATCTCAGGACATAAGCCGGAAGCCCTTTGCCGTTATCCAATAGCTTTTGGTTGACTCTTTTACCTTCCTCGGCCAATTGAAGTGCGGAAGAATAAACATGCACCGCATCCAATGCCTGAAGATATTGAAAGTAGGCCATCTTTACTTTTTCAACCAGATCTCTTTTATAAATGTCTCCTTCGTAATCGCTGAGTTGCACTTGTTGTTCTTTGATTCGTTTGTTGTACTTCAATCCGGAATTGATGATCGGAACTTCCGTATGAATTTTTACATCATAGAAATTTGTGGGAAAGAAATTAATCTTTTGATTTTTGAGTTGAGGAAATTTCTGTGTTTGGGTAAGCTGGTTTAATGTAGTGTATGCCTCATTCAATAAATCACCCAAAGGAATATCAATGTCACGCCCACCTGCCGCAGTGGTATAATTAGCCAGCAAACCTACCTTAGGATAAAACAAACTCTTTGCATTCTCCAGCGCCAGGCTTGCTTCGCGCAATGAAATACCTTTTTGCTGCAACACAATATTGTTCTGTAATGCACTGTCCAGGTATTTCGAAGGTACTTCCTGTGAAAAAACTTTCAAATTGAACAGTGTAAATCCTGCGAAGCATATAAGATGAAATTTGTACATCATTATTAACAGTGTTAATTCTATAATCAAAAAAAATTAAATTTTCTTCAGCATGTTGACATAGATTTCAAAACTATGCTGCAATACCTGGTTTGAATCCGCCTCTTCACCAACCGTTTTTTTAGAAAGCAGTTCCAGCCGTCCATCGTTCTTCAGCACACACAAGCCATGCATGTTAGACCAAATCAACAACGCAAGGATATTAGTATTATATCCTTTGAAATAACCATGCTTCTGACAATCGGCAACGGTCGAAATCAAAGATTGAAAAGCGGCATCACCTTCTTCCCAACAGGGATCGGCAGCCCCTTTCTTTTTTCCTTTCGGCAGCTCCAAATGCTCTAAAGGCTCTTTCATGACGAACATTATCTCATAAAAATCACGATTCCTAATAGCAAAATCCATATAGCAACGGCCCATAGCTTTCAGCCGTTCAAATGGCTCTTCCACATTTCGTAATGCGCTGAATTGGGTAGACAATATTTTAAACCCTTCCTGGTGAAGGGCGTGCATGATCTCTGCCTTGTCCTTGTAATAAAGATATATGGTAGTAGGACTGATTCCTACCTCAGTGGCAATATTCCGGATAGAAGTTGCTCCATAGCCATTTTTCAAAAACAGATCTTTTGCTGCTTTCAATATGCTTTCCCGCGATATCTCTTTGCGCTTCATTTCTCTTCAATTTGACAATTGAAGTGCAAAAATAATTAACAGTGTTAATAATTCAAAATTATTTTTGAATTTCATAAAAAGACTGGTAATGCATTATCATAACTACAAGAAAACCCAACCTCAACCTTTTAGATGACACATCACACTTGACCCAACAAAAAATGCAGGCAAATGAACCGTGTTTATTGTTGATTCAGGTAACCCTGAATATCAGGGTTTCGGCAACATGATTTGCGAGATTCTGATTAAGGTAAATTCGGCCGGACGAACAACAGCTAACCCAACGATTATAATCATACGACCTTCTTCAAGGTCAAGCTCCGTCATTGTTTCGCCCAGCCCGGCCTTCACATAAAAGGCCTGGTCTGGTGTAGTGCCCATGAGTGCACCATCTCTCCAGAGTTGAATCAGATAGTTTTCCATCATTATCCTCACCCTCGTCCATGTATTACTGTCATTCGGTTCAAATATGAACTGCTCCGTTGCCTTCCTGATTGATTCTTTTACCATGCTGCAAAATCTTAGTACCGGTACGTATCGCCATTCATTATCATTACCCGCCAGGGTTCTTGCTCCCCAAACAATTGCCGGGCCACGGCCTGCAAATTCCCTGATCGCATTGATAGATTTGCCTGTTCCACTGTCCACATTCAGACCTTCCTGATCTTGTTGGTTGATTATACTATAATGACATATTAAATAGACCAAAAGAAACCTGAAAAAATATACTGATATGAGCAGGTGGATATGAT
>JBDHYH010000187.1:0-3939 GCA_039811325.1 Chitinophagaceae bacterium
TTACGCTCCTCAGTGTTTTTCTTTATTTGATCCTCTGCTCTTTTAGCATCAGCCTCTGAACGTATATTTAATAAATTACTCCTATCAAAAACATTTGATTCTTCCTTCTTGCGGCTCGCTTCCAATGCCTCAAATGCCTTTTGCGCTGCTTTTTCCAATGCTATATTTGCAGCAGCTTTATATAAAGTCATTTGAATGTATGCCTGGCCGTTTCGAACTAATGCCGCTTCTGCTTCATCCAAATCATTCACCTTGCCTGTCGTTTTCCCAATCGTTTCATTATAATGCTGCACCACTGTATTTTTATCAATGAACCCCTTCTTCGCTAAATCAATTTCTTGTGTCAGTGTTGTAACTTCGACCACCGCTTTTTGATAACCCCCTCTTGCTTCGTCCAGTACCCCGTTCAACCGAAGCAATGCCTTTTCTGCTTTTGATGTTTCATCAAACCACTTAGTAAAAGCATCTATCAAAGGCCCGGATATCAATGTTACCAATCCTGCAATCCCCATCCCTGGTATCAAATAAGCCAATTTTCTTAACCCTCCATAGATTCGTGATGTGCCCTGCACAAAGGCATTTCCCGCCGTTTCCGCCTTTTTCACTTCTACAGTTTGTGTCTTTATCGCTGCTGAAGTCTGCGTAAGATTTATCTTTGTTTCAGCAAGCTCTTTTTTCATTTGAGAGGTATTACCGGTAAGTCCTTCAATATTTTTTCGTAACTCTTTTGCCTCTGCACTTGCTCCTTTACCTGCTTTATTGAGTGCATTCAGTTCCCTTTCTAATCCGTTAAATTCTTTCTGATTCGCCCTGAGTGCTCCGTTCAATTCGAGAATACTATTCTTATAACCTTCTTGTGTTTTTTGAAGATCAGCCAGTTTTTGCCGTGCTTCTAATACTTTCTTACTAACCTTTTCAGTCATCTGTTCCACTCCCTTACTTACCTCGTTCATCTGTTGACTGATTTTTGTATCATTAAGGGCCGGGGCAATTGTCTTTCCTGATGTCTGTTGTAATTTCTCTGCACTTTCACGCGCTTTATCATACGAGCTACTCAATTTCTCTACACTTCCCTTCAGATTATCTTGCTCTGTTTGCGCACGTTTCAACGCCGCAATCATCCCGTCAATGCCTTTAACAATTTCAGTTTGGTCAAAATCACCCGTGAATAAAATTTTGTCAGGCATGGCAGAAAATATTTTCTCAAAAGTAAAATTTATTTACTATCGTCGTTTTAATTTTTCCAGTTCCTTTTCCCGTTGCTCGCATTCTGTCAGGTACAGTGAAAATTCCTGGTAGAATTCACCTGTGGTATAGTTGATCAATCGATCACGTTCAGCGAGATTGCCGCTTGTCATGCTTCTGAGAAACATCTGTTGTTTCCTGTCATCCGAAGCAAGGGTCTTTAATTTACCGTATATCCCTTCTGACCCAACAATTTTTTCACCCGTGAAACAGTTTGGCCAATTCTGCTGGAGACTTGAGAGTAACCTGTTATGCCATCGGAAAGCCAATTCTAAAAAAAAGCCTGTGTGTCTATATCCAATGCCCAAAGTTCCATCTTTTCAGAAGCCTCTCTGGACGAAAAGAAATCAATTCTTTCATCATCCCCAAGAATATATACTGAACATAATCCTAATTCTTGCTTCACAGGATCAATGTTACTTTCAACTATAGTCTCTAATTGCAAAAGTTCAGAGTACGCTTTCTCATACTTATCAGGATCAATTCCCTTCAAAATACTTTTACTTTTATTCACAAAATTTGATAAATCATTTTTCGTAAATCCTGCGCCATAAAGCTGACTGATGTTATTTGCCGCCATCCTTCTGATGTGTGGTATCTGAAGCAAGTCTTCAAACGCCCACCATTTACGTCCGTCGGAATCAGTATATATAAGGGTGGTTATGACCTCAGTTCCGGTAATGGAGCTTCTGTAAATTCTCTTATTGTCGGTTTCTTTTTGTAAGATGTACATGGAAGTAAATGTAATTATCTTTTTAGTAAATATTATTGTTTCACGAGAAACTTTTTTTATTGATAAAATCAGAAAAATCCGATTCAAGCGCATACCGAAAACAATCTAACAGGTGGGACCTGTGAGAATCTTTTGTTTTTTCAATATCTCCGTCCTCATCCACTTTCACATTCCTGATATCTTCAATCAGGTATTTGCATCGTTCATCTATTAGCAATGCCGGATGTTTCGCCAAAAGCGAATTAGTTAATACCCGACTATTTTTCACAGAAGGGTTTACAGACGGTATTTTAAAACGGCTGCTGTTCAACCCCAATTCTGTTTTTATTATTTTATAATAATTCTTGCTACCCCTGGTCATGGCGCTTCTGTTACGTCCGGTTGCATCTCCCCGGACATATATGAAAGCATTAGGCCAGTTCACTTTTATTCTTTCGCAGATTTCATAAATGTTGGAATTGGCCAATCTTATTTCGTCGATGAAACTTATCCATTCCTTATTATTTGCACATTGGTATATAAGTGCTGTACACGGATCAACATTAAAATCAAAACTGATACGTAAAGGCAGAGAGTAATCCACATCCAAACCGGAGACCAAATGGCAATACCCTGGCTTCCTGTCATTCTTTTCTTTATCTCTGAAAGAATAAATGAAAGTATTTCCCGATACCTCAAATTCCCAAATACCTTCTATTAGATTTTTATAATTTGCTTCATCCATATTCCGCCAGGCAGCCCATTGATCAGGGGTAACGTATTTATTATCAGAAGTTAATGCTTGTATGTAACAAAAAGGTGATTCTAATTCGCCTTTAACCCACTTATCATGTATAAATGCTTTCACCCATTTATTAGTAGGGTTGAATGTTGAAAAAATAAAAGCAGGTGGCATTTTATGGATGTACCATGATCCGGCACGCTCAATGGCTCTCTTCCACAATTTCTCTGATAATTCTTCTATTTGCTCCAGGAAAAAACCGTTTGTTTCCAAACCAAGAAAATCGTTCAATTCCGGATCCGAATACAGGCTTTCCGGTTTAAAAAAAATTTTAGAATTAGTAGGCGTGTATATTACATGAAAATTTCCCGGTGTACGAATCCATTTCCATCGGTCATCACCGGCTATTATCTTTTCAAAAGAAGGTATTGTCGTGGCCAAAAGAACTGTCATATCCTTTCTCACTACATGCCATTTACTTCCGGGATAAACAGCACATAAAAATTTAAGAGCTACCATTACCGCGTATGTCTTACCTCCTCTGATAGCCCCTCCGAAGAAAAAATACCGATAATCGTTAATGCCCTGACAACTTTCCAATACTTTATTGAAAAGTTCGGTTTGCTTTGGCATTAATTCTATGGTCATATCGAAATTTCCTTTCCATCAGCCGTCTTTATGATAGTCTGCTGAATTTTTTCACCGCCGCTGGTAATGTCTGTTTTAGCCGGTGCGTATTCACCTTCTAATTTAGATATCTCACTCTGGTAATCCCGAATCAATCGTCGAAGTTCGTTTTGAATCTGAACAGGAAGGTTAAACTCGTCAATACTGTGTGATTTCAAAATTTTACTGTTATGTATCCATGTGAAAGCTACTTCGCCTCGCAACTGCTTTTCCATTTCATCTATCTCGTTCTGAAGAAAAAGTAGTCTTTCCGATTTCGTTCTAAGGCCATTCTCAATAGCCTTCTTAGTGCTGTTCTCAACATATCTGTTCTGTGCTTCTATCTTCAGTTGCGCCAATTCTGCTTGAGCCGTTTTGAACAATGTGAAGAATCGCGTTCTTCCAAGTTTGAAACGCTTACGAAGTTCTTCATAGCACATATTTGCCTCAGCAATACCTTTACTCAGGTAAGCCTTCAGTTCTACTTTCAGGTCATCATCATGTATGCGTGATCGAATCATTTGTAATTGTTTTCATCAATAGCCACACGGTAAAGAAAGAAAGTACCGGCAAC
>JBDHYH010000188.1:0-3914 GCA_039811325.1 Chitinophagaceae bacterium
ATTAGATTTTTATAGAGATGATGGCTTTTCTTCTGCTATGTATTTTTCAAAATCAACTTTTAGAGGACATTTTTATTACCATAGCTGTGAAAACTTTTTTAATAAATTATAATCTCACAATTCTGATAAATTTCCCTTGAATTAACGGATAACCTTACCAGGCGGAAACGGCACGAAATTATTCCGCATAACAATCGTTGTACAGCACTGTTACGAAGGTTTGAGAAATGATCAAAGGATTTGCGACCATGATGAAATGAGTGTGCAACTGAAAAATGCAATTGATTCAAAGAAGTGCTCGTGAGGTTTTGATAAAACAATTTACCTTCTACCTTCTCTGGATATCATCTGATCCTCTTCTATACTTATTTTTCAGCAGCAATAATTTTTTCTGCTTGCTGCATTTTCTTTCCGATCTGCCCGGTTATGATCTGCCAGAACATTACAAAGTCACTTCCGAGGCTATAAAGTGGATACACGAATGTGGCCGGTTTGTTTTTCTCAAAAAAGAAATGACCCACCCATGCAAAACCATACCCACAAAGAGGAATGATGACAAACAGGAACCATTTACCCGTAATGATACCTGCAATGAGACAAGCTATCACCAAAAATGTTCCTATAAAATGAAGGGAACGACTAACCGTGTTCTTATGCTCTGTCAGGTAGAACGGATAAAAATTCCAAAAGGTTTTATATTTCTTTTCCATCCAATAAAATTACATGGAATATCATAACCAAAATCAAACTTCTCTTGCGATTACTCCGGGAATTTGTTGAAGGTTGTTTAGAATTATCTCAGACTGCAAAATCGGAATATCAGCTTTCACATGACAAAACAATTGCATTTCCTGCTGTATAATGACGGAGTTGCCTGCTCTCAGTATTTTCAAAACAGAATGGAGATCGGGGTAGTGGCAATCTATGCCATAAGTTTTTAAAATACTTTTCTGTATGATGGGAGTGCACTGCAATACCAGCGAAGCAGCGGTTTTGTAAGCATTGGTAAGCCTCGGGATTCCAAGCAGTACACCGCCAAAGTACCGCACTACTACGATGAGAGAATCGGTCAGGTTCTTTGAATCAATTTGCCCGAGAATAGGCCGGCCGGCAGTACCGGACGGTTCTCCTGCATCAGAGTTGCGGCTGGAATTTCCATCCAATCCCAATCGGTAAGCAAAGCAATGATGATTGGCTTTTGGGTGGAGTTTTTTCAGATGAGCTATTTTTCCTTTGAAGTCTTCAGTACTTTTTATTGGGTAGGCAAATGCCAAAAACCTGCTTTCAAACATCTTATGCTCTGCAAAACCTTCCTGCCCTATTGTTAGATAACTTTCCATAAGCAGCTTATCATTCGGGGCAAATATAGTATTTACCTCATAACCACAAGTAGCCATAGTCCCTTAAGATTAACTGCAATTGAAGAGACCTGTTAACATCCCGGGATTTCAATTCTATTGTCGAAATATGGTAAAAGATTCTGAAATCAAAAAGCATGAATATCCTTCCGCCGTACCAACCTTTCATTTTATTAATTTTGCAACCCGGAATTTTTTAAATAATAAAGGATATACAATTACAAAAGCAAGCCTCAATGAATCGGAATAATAGGGTTGATTATGCGAAAGCAATGGACTCAGAAGACAAACTTGCATCTTTCAGAAATGAGTTTTACATCCCAATGCTTCATGGAAAGGACGCCATTTATTTCTGTGGCAACTCCCTGGGGTTGCAGCCCAAAACAGTGCAGGACGCCGTCTTGAACGAACTCGAAGACTGGGCCAATTTTGGAGTAGAAGGTTATGCCCATTCTAGAAATGAATGGATGAATTGGTCTAATAAATTTCCGGAACTATTAAAGGACATCGTTGGTGGCCTTCCTCATGAGATTGTAGTGATGAATCAACTGACTATGAACCTGCACCTGATGATGGCTACTTTTTTTCGTCCACAGAACAAAAGAAAAAAGGTGATCATCGAATCAAAAGCATTTCCTTCTGATGAATATGTAATTGCATCACAACTCCAATTAGCAGGTTTATCAAAGGAAAATGAGTTGGTTGAGGTAAAGGCACGCCATGGGGAACAGGTACTTCGGGAAGATGATATCCTGAATGCAATCGAAGCAACGGGTGAAGAATTGGCTCTGGTACTGATTGGTGGGGTGAATTATTATACAGGGCAAGTGTTCGATATAGAACGTATCACAAAAGCATCTCATCAAGTGGGCGCATTATGCGGGTTTGACCTCGCACATGCGGTTGGCAATATTGAACTGAAGTTGCACGACTGGGATGTCGATTTTGCCTGTTGGTGCAGCTACAAATATTTGAACAGTGGGCCTGGCGCTGTGGGTGGTGTTTTTATTCACGAGCGTCATACCAGTAATCCTGAACTACCACGCTTGCAAGGATGGTGGGGCGTGGATGAAAATGTGAAATTTCAGATGAAAAAAGATTTTCTTCCGGCTCAAGGCGCGGCAGGATGGCAATTGAGTACCGCGCCATTTCTCAGTCTTGCCATTCACCAGTCATCGCTCGAAATATTTCAGAAGGCAGGATTTGAAAATGTATTGGAAAAAGGGAAAGCGCTTTCGGGATACCTGGTTTACCTCCTGAATGAAATTCTGGATAGTTCTTCAAACCCTTCATTTGAAATTATTACGCCCCTGAATGAAAAAGGGCATGGGTGTCAAATATCAATCCTTATGAAGGAAAATGGTAAACATCAGTTTGATATGCTACGCAAAAACGGTGTCATTGCAGACTGGCGTGAACCTAATGTAATTCGATTAGCTCCGGCTCCATTGTACAATACATTCGAAGAGGTATTCACATTTGCAAAGATCCTGGAACATATTGTGAAAGGGCATTAGATCATTAATTATTTTTGAGGCTTTGATGATATTCCAAAATGTTATTTCTCTTTAATCAACAATGGTTGAAATCAGGAATTATTGATTGGCAATCACCTTCTTGAATTTCATAAATGGAATATTGCGGTAAGAGAAAATGAGAGTGTCACCTTGCACTTCATAATCATCCACTTTGTTGAATGCTTTCAAGAATGTTTGTTCGCCATTACCAGGACATGCCATCATCGTCATGATTCCGGGTTTGAATATGGGGCTTCCTTTCTTGCCGACAAACTTTGCAGACATTCCGTTGCAGGAAGTAAATCCTGATAATTCAGTTTCTCCCGAAGTGAATGTGAGCGTTGGTTTACGGTCGGGATACAGCCCTTCAAGTGTTATCCTCGGCCCTGTGATGTAGAACAACTCCCATTTACCGGCCAGTTCATCCGGTATTGATTTGTGCCTTTTGAATGTCGCAATTGTTTTTCCTGCAGTAGCAAGTTGAAGTGTATTACCAACAACCTTATAAGCATCCACAGATTCTAAAACCTTAAAAAACTCCTGCTCCAGTTTTGCCGCATTTTCATCAATGCATGCCATTTTGGTGCTACCTATTCCGGAAAGTTTCAGAGTTTCTCCTGTCTTTGTATATGCTGCAAAGAACCTGTTGCATGGCCCACCTCCAAATACACGATTGGCACTATCTGAAAATTGAATATACACCGGCTTATGGATTTCCTGATTGACATTCTCCCCGTTAAGAGTAACTAAATCCCACTTTTGAAACAATGGTCCCTCGCTTGTTGTTATCTTTTTAGTGGAGGTACATGACAGCAAAGTCAAGGATAATAATCCTAAAAAAAAACTCTTCATATTTTTTTCTTTAGTGGCAAAGATGATGGAATTGTCCAAATTGGTTGCAATAACAACCATTTATTAAATTAATTTTCACAACTATGTTCCCGGTGGAAAAAACTCATCCGCTTCATTTCACTTCCTGCTTGATATAGATATCATCAGCTACTTTGGAACTCAATGATATTTTCTTCTTATTTATTTC
>JBDHYH010000189.1:0-3758 GCA_039811325.1 Chitinophagaceae bacterium
GCTCCGTTAGCACCAAGGAAACCAAATATCTCACCCCGCTTTACCTTAAAAGAAATTTCATTGACGGCAATAAAGTCTCCAAATCGTTTCGTCAAATTGTCTGCACTAATTGAGAAATCATTTTGAGTTGCAACCGATATTTCTGAATATGCTTTCATAAAAAATATTTCAATTGGGCTCGCTCTTTCACCCAATCCCCAATCTCAATTAACCATTAACCATTAACAATTATTAATTTCCCATCAACCGAATAAAACAATCTTCTATAGTCGGAACTATTTTTTTCATTTCAAGGCCGCTGTAATTTTGCCCCTTTAGTGTTTCCAAAAGTTGCATCTCCGAATTCCCATTCACATCCCTGAAAGTAATGTGATGAAAACCTCCAAAAGCATTACATGTTTTAACCTGTTGGTTGTTTCGCAAATCATTCAACAATCTGCCCATTTCACTTGCCCTGATTGCGAAGAGATGCTCAGGAAATTGCCTGATAATGGCATCCGGTGTATCGATAGACATAATCCTTCCGCTTTGAATGAGGGCGATACGCTCACATAATGTAGCTTCATCCATGTAAGGTGTAGAAACCAAAATGGTGATGCCTTGTTCCTTCAATCGTTTCAGCATTTCCCAAAACTCTTTTCTCGAAACAACATCCACACCGGTTGTAGGCTCATCCAGGAATAGGACTTCCGGCCGATGAATCAGCGCGCAACAAAGCGCCAGTTTTTGTTTCATGCCCCCGGATAATTTTCCCGCTCTCCTGTTTTTGAACGGCGCCAGTTGTTCATAAATATCTTTCACGAGGTCATAATTCTTTCTGACCGTTGTATTGAATAGTGTCGCGAAAAAATTCAGGTTCTCTTCAACAGATAAATCCTGATACAAAGAAAATTTACCGGGCATATACCCTACTGTTCTGCGAATGGATTGATAATCTTTAACGACATCCAGATTGCTGACAGATGCGGCACCTTCATCTGCCAGGAGAAGCGTAGTCAAAATTCGAAATATACTCGTCTTTCCGGCACCATCCGGACCAATCAATCCAAACAACTCTCCCCTACCCACTTCAAAAGAAACATCCCTCACTGCCTTAATGGCTCCCTTATTGTAGGTCTTTGAAATATGATTTACAACAACAGCCGGCATATAAATTAAAATTTGATTTCTCCATACATCCCGATCTTGTATTTGCCATCATTCTCCACTTTCACTTTGATGGCATATACTTTATTCGCACGTTCTTCCTTGGTCTGAATCGTTTTGGGAGTGAATTCTGCTTTGTCGCTGATCCATGTAATGACACCCTCAGTCTCATTGAATCCACCTTTGCCATTATCGGTCAATACTTTTACGGATTGATTCAGTTTTGCCAATGCCAATTGGCCTCCTGTAATGTAAGCCCTGAGTATAATATTCGAGAGGTCAGCAATCTTATACAATGGTTTTCCCGGCGACACCACCTCGTTCTGTTCCGCGTATTTAGAAAGCACTGTTCCGTTAACAGGATTTGTGATCGTACACTTCTTCAACTGGTCTTCTATTTCCAGCAACTGAATTTCCATTGCCGTAGCCTCTTTGGAAATACCTGAACTTGAAATATGCAATGAAGATTTTTGTGCAGCAATTTGTTTTTGAAACAACCTGACCTGGTCATTGATGTCATCCAATTGCTTGGGAGTGGCAGCATCGCCCTTCACAAGATTGGAAATTCGCTCCCTTTCTTTCATCGCGGCACTCAGTTGCTCCTGCAATACAGACAACTGCACAGGAATGTCGGGCCGCTTACCCACCAACGCCAAAATCTGAGCTTCTAATTGCCGCTTCTTTAACGACAACTGAACGCTGTCAACATAACCGACATCATCACCGGCAACAAGAGTTTGACCCTCCTGCACATTGAATTGCATGAGCATTCCCTGGGCCTGTGATGAAATGATGGTCTCTTCAGCCTCAAAGGCTCCGGAGCCATCTGCACTGTGTTCTTTCTCTTTGCATGAATAAAAGAGCATTGCAAATGATAGCATGACGAGGATCATTTCTGACCACTTGTATGTTCCTTGTTTATTGAATTGTATCATACTCATGATTGAAGTTTATTGATGCTGACACTTTTTTTAGTTGCCGGTTGTTATTTTGTAATTGTATTGCGCCATTAATAGCTGGGTCTCATGCAGCACCAGGTTTTGCTTTGCCTGGTCTTCCGCGTTTACATAGGTGAGGTAATCATTAACAGTGGATGTGCCGTTCTCCAGTTTAGACTGAGCTGTCGCCTTTATGCTTTCTCTCAGGCTGATGATTTTTTTGTCTGTCTGTATGAGCTTTTCATACTTCTCGATATCATTGTTTTGTTGTTTCATCGATAGCCGTGTATTGAAAAGAAAGGTCTCTTTCTGAACATCCAAACCTCTTCTATTCACAGAGAGCAACTGCTGTTCATTTTTGCGTGTATAAAACCCCGTTATATTCCACTGTGCCCGAATGCCTCCGATATAATAGAAATCAAAACCATTGCTAAGCATGTCCAGTCCCGGCTTGCCATATCCCCCTTGCAGGAAAAGACTGAACTTCGGAAGCAGCTTTGTATCATTCAGTATATTCTGAACATCAAATACTTTTTTCTGCATTTCAAACAATTTAATTTCCGGACGATTGATTTCCTGAATTACCGTCACAGATACCGGTTTTATGAATTGCGTGTGTTCATCGACATCCTGGTGGATGAATGCTCCAATCATTTCAACGTATCCATTCCTGGCCGCCTCCAGGTCTATGGTGCGTTGGTCTGCCTTCAGCAATTCAGCTCTGAGGACGGCAATGCTGCTTTTTAAGGCTACACCATTGGCAATGGCCACTTCTGTTTTTTTGATTCCAGACTGAATATCTTTTTTCAGAATTTCTGATTGGGCAAGCTGCGCGTCTATCAGCAAAATGCCAAAATAAAGCTGGTTGATGCGCTCTCTGAGTTTGTACAACTCCACTTCCACCTTTTCCCTTTCTACCACTGTGTTCGCCTCAATCAATTCCTGTTGGTGCCTGACAGTGAATAAATCAGTCAGTGGTTGTGATACTTCACCGTACAACTTGTACTGATCTTTGCTCAGGGATGGAATATTTAGATTCGGCAATGAAAGAGGAATTTTTGTAACATCAGACTGGTAAGTAGCCTGGCCTGCAATCTGGATGTGAGGCAAGGTACCTTTGGACGCATTTTCCAATGAATAGTCATTGGACTTTTCAATAAGTTCCAATTGCTTTACCAGCGGATAGTTGGTTTGTGCGAGCCGGTAACAATCTTCCAGCGTCAGGCGTCCGGCTGATTGGCCGTAGAGTACATTCGCACCGCAAAAGATATTTACTATCAAAAAAGATATTGATAACAAGATCAACCTTCTGATTTCAATCATTGTATTAATTATTTTGTTTTAATCATTTGATTAATCGAAAAGCAAAAAAAACTATGGTTTCAGCATGGCCTTTGTCCATTTTACTATGAAGGCTTTTCTTTCCTCCATCAACATCCTGAATTTTTTGTCGTCAGAGAAAAGAATGGGCTTCGCTACAAAGGGAAATATGGTCATTCCGAGAAGTGAAGCTATAAACTGTACCGGTTCCAATTTGGGATTCTTCTCCTGCAATTGCCGCACCAGCGATGATTCTTTTAATAATTTAGTTACCTGTATCCTGTCCTTGAAATGTTCGGGATTAGATTTGATTTCATAAAAAACGAACATGGGTAATTCCGGGTTTTCAAGTAA
>JBDHYH010000190.1:0-3647 GCA_039811325.1 Chitinophagaceae bacterium
CTCAAAGGAAGGCAACTATAAACAATAAAGAGAGGAATCACTTAAATTGTGTGAAAAATCATTTCACATCAATGAAAAAATTTCTTCTGATTTCGATCGCCTCTGTTTTCATCTTTTCGTGTAACCAGGAGGTTAAAATTAACCCTTACAAGTACAGTTCTCAAAAAGACATCAATGTAAAAAATGGTGCCGTAGTGAGCGCTCATCCACTGGCCAGCGAAGTAGGAGTGAAAATTTTGAGAGAAGGTGGCAATGCTGTGGATGCTGCTATAGCAACACAATTGGCATTGGCAGTTGTATTTCCTGCTGCTGGAAATATCGGCGGAGGAGGATTCACGGTGATACATCTCAAAGACGGGAAGAATATTACTATTGATTACCGCGAAAAGGCTCCGGGAAAGGCTTTCAGGGATATGTACTTAGATAGTGCCGGCAATCCGCTACTGAATCTTTCACAAAACGGCCACCTTGCTTCCGGTGTCCCCGGTACCATTGCCGGGCTTTTTGAATGTGCAAAATATTCTAAACTTCCTTTTAAGAAATTAATTCAACCTGCTATCGACCTTGCCGAAAAAGGATATGCCATCACGGAAGATGAAGCATCTTCATTGAATCATTACCAGGAAGATTTTAAGAAATATAATTCAGTGATGCCGGTTTTTGTAAGAGATGTAAAATGGAAGGCCGGTGATACCCTGATACAAAAAGACCTTGCCAACACATTGAAGAGAATCAGGGACAATGGACAAAAAGGATTTTATGAAGGAGAGACTGCGAAACTCATCGTAGAAGAAATGAAAAGAGGCAGTGGCATTATTTCGTATGATGATTTGAAAAATTACAAGGCTAAGGAACGCGAACCCATTGTATTCGATTATAAAGGAGCTACCGTTGTAACCATGCCTTTGCCGAGCAGTGGCGGTATCATCCTGGAGCAAATGCTGAAGATGAGTGAGATGAATGGATTATCGAAGATGCAGTTTGAAACTGCAGAGTCTGTGAACCTGATGACAGAAATAGAAAGAAGATGCTACGCTGATCGCGGTAAATATCTTGGTGATCCTGATTTTTATAAAGTACCTGTAAAAACCCTGGTAAGTGATGACTACCTTAAAAAAAGAATGGAAACTTTTGTACCGGGAAAAGCAGGCAACAGTAAAGATATCATCGAGGGAATCATTCCTGAAAGTGAAGAAACAACACACTTCAATGTATTGGATAGCGAAGGCAATGCTGTGTCTGTAACCACTACCATCAATGGAGGATACGGCAGTCGCACTGTAGTAGGTGGTGCCGGCTTTTTCCTGAATAACGAGATGGACGACTTCAGTGTGAAGCCCGGTGTTCCAAACATGTTTGGCGCAGTAGGCCAGGAAGCCAATGCCGTTCAGCCAGGTAAGAGAATGCTGAGTAGCATGACACCAACCATCGTTTTAAAAGACAACAAACCCTGGATACTTGTGGGCACACCCGGTGGCACTACCATCATCACCAGTGTTTATCAAACCATCGTTGATATCATGGACTTCAATATGACACCTCATGATGCAGTGAACAAACCAAAGTTTCATCACCAATGGTTGCCTGATGTGGTATATCTCGAAAAAGGTTTTGATGAAAATGTGAAGAAGCAATTAGAACAAATGGGCTACAAGATTGAGACAAGGCGCTCGATAGGTCGCACAGAAGTAATCATGGTAAACAAAGACGGAACAATGACTGCTGTTGCAGATCATAGAGGAGATGATGCAGCGGTGGGGTATTGAGGACGTTGGGACGTTGGGACGTTGGGACGTTGGAACGTTGGGACGTTGAGAGGTTGGGACGTTGGAAGCTTGGGACGTTGGGACGTTGGAAGGTTAGAGTTTAGTTGGGTTAGAAAGTTCAGTCCGCCGCAGCGGAAATAACGACCAACATTACTATTCCCCTTTCATTCCGGCAATCTTATCAAAATCATAATTCGCTCTTGCCAGTGCACGTCTCGCTGCTTCGATGGCAATGGGCGCAGGATTCAAAGGAAGCGTTGGTACTTCGGGTACTATCGCAAGTTGATCTAACAATTCCTGCGTCTGACCATGAGTCAACCCCTCACAAACATCATACATACCGCCCGGTTCTTCTTCAGCAATATCATGCTTTTCCAGTACATGTCTTATCGCCCGGATAATTGCATCTGTTGGCGGAGGCACCATCAGTGATGTCAATGCACCATGTTCCAGCCTGAATCTTGGAATGAGTTTCGACATCACTTCCGGATTTACTTTTTTGGCTGCAGGGAAAAGAATCTTTTCTTCCATGCCGATGTGACGCAATAAAGCACACCGAAACTGTTGATAATATTCCAGATCAATATTTTCAGATTCGTCAGCGGCCTTAATCAGCAAGCCTTCTATGCGATGATGATCATCTGTAAAAAAATGATATAAAGGTTTGTTCATTTTATGAGTAATGAAAAAAGGTAGTTTAAAATGGCTGCTAAATTATTTCTTTTTTTATTTCATAGATTGTATGGGTTACATACGAAGGTGGATTTTAATTCCTTGCCGGTTGGTGGACACTATCCGGGACAACTCGACTTGGGCTGGCTCAAATTCTGGTCATTGGGAGTTACCCTTTCAAAAATGAGTTTGCTTCTCCGCCTCAACAAACTGTCATGCTAATCTTTTTGCAGTGGCGGATCGCAATGACCTGCTCTACTTTGAAAATTGCTTCAAAAGTATCTTGTTAATGAGACATCCAATGGCAATCGGCCAATAAACACATCCTACACAACGTACATACCAGTCAGCCAAATAAATTTTCAGTACCTTCCGAAGAATGAGCCTCAATGTTGCCATAGGCTTCGTCACAGGAAGAAAACATTTTCAGCATGTATTGACAACACACATTAATAACTGGCTGGAACATGGACTGATCCTGGATAAAAACATTCGTCTTCATCTGATGGTTGCTTATGATCTCGCCTACAAAAAAACGCAACCTTCCGACTACAAAAATATCAACTCCGAACTGGCTTCGATGATCGAGTCAATCAATTTCTATGGTAAACAAACTATAGAAACAGAAAAAGAGCGCCTGATCAATGAAGGAATTCTGAGCGAGCAAAAAGCTGATCTGCTTTTTGGTGAAGGATATGTCAAAAAACGAAACGCAGTAGTCTATTTCGCGATAAAGAACAATATGGACCGGCTGATCTTCCTGGACGATGATGAATACCCGGTAGCTGTGATGAAAAACAACTACGGCAACCTGGTATGGATGGGGCAGAGTGTTGTAGGCACGCATTTAAAATACAGTGAACATGCAGATATCACGCATGGCCACCACTGTGGATACATTTCGCCCATTCCCCACATTTCTTTTAATGATGCACTTACCGAATCAGATTTTAAAATGTTTGTGGAAGCGATCAGTAATGAAATCGTATCATGGGAGTCTGTCAGAAAAAATATTTTACAAAATAATGGTGTAACGTATGCCAACCCTGAAATAATCAATGAAGGGAAAGTGTCGGAAGTACAGGAGCTATCAGGAATGAAATTTATCAGTGGCGCCAACCTGTGTTTTAATCTCAGAAACTGTGGCTCGCATCTGCCACCATTCTACAATCCCCCGGGAGCACGAGGCGAAGACACATTTATGAGTAC
>JBDHYH010000191.1:0-3567 GCA_039811325.1 Chitinophagaceae bacterium
CGACCTCTTCTCCGCCGAGGCGGATGCTCTACCTCTGAATTGTCAAATCAACTTTCAATGAGCTGTTGATGAGAATTCCTGCCTGACTGCGTCTTGCAGGCAGGGAACTCACGACCTCTTCTCCGCCGAGGCGGATGCTCTACCTCTGAATTGTCAAATCAACTTTCAATGAGCTGTTGATGAGAATTGAACTCACGACCTCTTCCTTACCAAGGAAGTGCTCTACCCCTGAGCTACAACAGCTTAATTTATCGTGAGCATTATAAATCGCTATCTGCTCAATCCCATCATTATTTCAAAAATCTTTTCGACTTATCTCTCCATCCAACCTCATCAATCGCAAATCAAAAATCGCAAATCAAAAATCAAAAACGTGGGCAGAGTAGGGTTCGAACCTACGTACTCCGAAGAGAACAGATTTACAGTCTGTCGCCTTTAACCACTCGGCCATCTGCCCGGTTTATCACAAGGCAATCGCCTCTCATAAACACACCATCCAATAGAGCCAGTGGAGGGATTCGAACCCCCGACCTGCTGATTACAAATCAGCAGCTCTGGCCAACTGAGCTACACTGGCGTTGGCTCTATTTTACAATAAAAAATGAACTCTCCTCGTCAATAACCGGTAGGTCATTTTTTTGGGAAGGCAAAGGTAATGGAAAACTTTTAATGCAAAAATTTTGAAACTAAAAATTTCCGCTCCATTTAACATTGTCCATCAATACAAAAACTCTGGCAGCCGGAATTGCTTTCATGTGCATTCAAATACGCTAAAATTAAACAATCAGCATCGCATCTCCATAGCTGAAAAAGCGATATTTATCTTTGATTGCTTTCTTATATGCTTCCATCATCAGATCATATCCCGCAAAGGCGCATGCCATGATGAGAAGGCTAGTTTTAGGTAAGTGAAAGTTAGTGATCAGGCTATCCGCAATATTAAAACTGTAAGGAGGATGAATGAAATGATTGGTCCATCCTTCAGCCGGTTTCAATAATTTTTGTGCAGTAAATGAACTCTCCATCGCTCTCATGGTGGTAGTACCCACACTGCAAATACGATGGTTAGTCTCCTTTGCTTTGTTTACAATCCTGCATGCATCCTCATCTATTCTGAAATACTCAGCATCCATTTTGTGTTTACTCAAGTCTTCAACTTCAATCGGGCGAAAGGTACCCAGTCCGGTATGAAGTGTCACTTCAGCAAATTTGATCCCTTTAATTTCAAGGCGCTTGATTAGCTCAGGACTAAAGTGCAATCCCGCTGTTGGTGCAGCTACGGCACCTTCATGCTTTGCATAAACAGTTTGATACCTTTCACGGTCCTCTTCATCGGGTTTTCTCTTAATGTATTTGGGCAATGGTGTCTCTCCCATGAAAAAGAGCATTTTTCTGAATTCTTCCTCGGGTCCATCCCACAGAAAACGGATTGTACGTCCACGACTGGTAGTATTATCAATGACCTCTGCTACCAGTTCATCATTCTCCCCAAAATATAATTTATTTCCAACCCTGATCTTCCTTGCCGGATCTACGATCACATCCCAGAGCCTGTTGGCTTTGTGCAATTCGCGAAGCAGGAATACTTCAATGCGTGCGCCTGTTTTTTCTTTGCGACCATACATTCGTGCCGGAAATACCTTGGTATTATTCACTACGAACACGTCCTTATCGTCAAAATAGTCAAGGACATCTTTGAAATGTTTGTTCTCAATCTTTCCTGTTTCCCTTTCAATTACCATTAACCGGCTGTCTTCTCTTCGTTTGGTAGGGGTTTGAGCAATCAGGTTTAGTGGAAGGTCAAATCTAAATTGACTTAATTTCATGTACAATTACGGGTTTAAAAAATTCAATTGTTACATGCCTATAATTTTCCGGAGATGAGTGCCCGCCAGTGGAGGGCCGCTTATCATGTTACGGCATGATTTTTAAAGTGGGCGAAGGTAGGATTATTCTCCTGAAAAATAATGCAAATTCTTTTTGTGAGAAACCACTTTGGGTTCTGTTGAAGTTTTAAGGATAGAATCATCAGGGTAAAATACCTGTCTCTCTCTCCTGTGTTGAATGGAGGATATCTATACGATTTCCATTTTGTACAACCTCTTTTTTCACCGTTCCATCTACTTCAAAGAAGCGGGTTCCCTCCTCTCCTCTGAAGGTTACAACACCTCTTTTCATCACCAAAGCACTTCCTTCGGGAATGGCCACTACTGAAGTATTTTTGTTTAATGTCAGAAACTCCGTGATCCTTTGATCTCGCGTTTCTCCATTGAAGCCCTGGATAGAATGGTTGTGATAATGGGGGTTGATCTGAAATGGAAATATTCCAAGCGCTTTGAAACTCTTTGGATAGATGATGGGCATATCATTAGTGGTGCAGATTGTACCTCCCAAAATATTGGAGCCTGCGCTCCATCCAAGATACGGTATCCCTTCCTTTATTTTGGTTCTCAATAATTCAATGGCATCTGTACTGTATAAGTCGTGCAACAGTTTGAAGGTGTTTCCACCACCAACCATAACACCTTTGCAATTTTCTAATAGCTGTTTAACATTTTGCGAAGTAGCGAGGTGAATGTTGTAAGGGAAACCGGAAAACGCCTCAGTTACTTTTTCATAATAATCCTGAAAACTACCTACCGTTGCAAAAGGAATAAATGCAATATCTATTAGTCTTGTTCCAAATAACTCTTTCAAATAAGGAATAGCAGGTTCCAGATAGGAAGAATTGCCCACCCGTGAACTGCTCAATGCTACTACATCCATGATTGTAAATTTCAAAAATTATTCAGAATCATTTTCCTTCTTCGGCCACATATTAAAGCCAGAAAGATAGAAAAAGTAAACAGTCCACCAATTCCATTGCATTCCAAAATATATCTTGAATGGCCCCTCTACTCTTCCTGTTTTTCCATCTTTGAAGATCGGGTAATAAGCAACTGTCCCTTCGCTATACCCCATTCCTGACAATTCGCTCTCATCATCCTTTAGTTCGAAATCAATTTTCTCAAGTTGATATGTTGGATTTTTAAATTCAGGAATTGCTTCATACATGGCATCGAACCTCTTGTATATATCCTCTCTTGGAACAGTTCTCCCTTCAGGCAACACATGTTCTTCGGCCAATAAATGATTCCCGACTTGCCTGATGTTTCTTTCAAAAAAAGCGTCCAGAAATTCCTTTGTCTTCCCTTCAATTTCCAATTCATGGTCAGGATGAAATTCTTCATAAGAAAAACAGGTAACCATACCCGGTACAGGAGTTAGAGTGGTCGAATGATCAAACAATTCTCCGGTAATAAACCTGTACTTAAACCTGTCGTCGCGCTCACGCGCAAAATCTACATCAATCCCGTTGTCTTCTAACAGGTTCATCAACTTTTCATTTTCCCCGGCAAAAGCTTCATCCCCAAGTTCTGACTCATCCTTAAACTCAGGATTCCCAAGAATCTCACGTACTGTCTCTTGTTTACCTTCTGCATAATTCTGCTCGAAAGCTGCTACATTCTTCAGCCATTCATTCATAATCTCAGGAGGCAGTCCACTGGCATCACCTCCAAAGATGGC
>JBDHYH010000192.1:0-3541 GCA_039811325.1 Chitinophagaceae bacterium
TACGGCAGGTTCTTCGATGAATTGGGTTGGGAGTTTGCAGGTGAGGCGCATCGCAGGCAGGATATGATCCGGTTTGGGGTTTACTCTACTAAGTCATGGTTCCAGCACAAGCCTGTGGGTGATTATGCTCAATTATTCCCGATTGCGGAAAGTATTATGAACTCAAACCCTAATTTGCAACAGAACCCGGGTTATTAATATAGGACTAGTGAAGTGGTCAAGGGAAAAATTAGAGTTAACTTGGAGCAGGTAATTCAAGTACATGGCCATTGCCAAATAACTGAATTGATTGATTAAAGATTCAACTAAGCATGATGAAAAAGCAAATTTTCTTACTGGGAATGATTCCTTTGGCTCTTTCTGCCAAAGCTCAGAGCAAGGATTATCCCATCCAGCCTGTAGTATTTACAGAAGTGCATCTCGATGATGCATTCTGGAGGCCCAGGATGATTTCCAATGCTGAGAAAACGATTCCCTACATAGAAGGCAGACTCAAAACGGAAGGAAGGATTGATAATTTTCTGGCAGCAGCCGGTAAGCGGGAGAATAAGGTTTGCTCTGAATATCCTTTTGATGATACGGATGTTTACAAATGGTTAGAGGGCGCTTCCTATTCGTTGCAGGAAGAAAAAAATCCACGACTTGAAAAGTTCATGGATTCGCTCATCGCCATCATCGGCGCTGCTCAGGAAAAGGATGGCTATCTCTATACTTTTCGTACTATCAAACCTGCGGTGTTGCATCCCTGGTTGGGCAATGTCAGGTGGCTGAAGGATGAAGACCTCAGCCATGAACTTTATAATGCAGGTCACCTCTATGAAGCTGCGTATGCACATTACAATGCCACCGGCAAAAGAACATTGCTCGATATAGCTTTGAAAAATGCTGACCTTCTGGTAAAAACTTTTGGATGGGGCAAACTGGAAATTTATCCCGGCCACCAGATCGTTGAATTAGGACTTGTGAAATTGTACAGGATCACCGGCGAGAAAAAATACCTTGACCTTGCCAAATTTTTCCTTGACGTGAGGGGACCCAATGGCGACAAATACAACCAGGCTAATAAGAAGGTAATTGATCAGCGTGAGGCTGTAGGCCACGCGGTAAGAGCAGCCTACATGTACAGTGGCATGGCCGATGTGGCAGCACTTACAGGTGATAAGGATTACCTGACTGCCATTGATGCGATCTGGAACGATGTGGTTGGGAAAAAGATTTACATCACCGGCGGTATCGGCGCTACCAATAATGGTGAGGCATTCGGTGATGCGTACCAGTTGCCTAACATGAGTGCTTATGCGGAAACATGCGCTGCTATCGGGAATGTGTACTGGAACCTGAGAATGTTCCTCTTGCATGGCGATTCCAAATACATTGATGTTTTGGAACGCACGCTTTACAACGGGCTATTGTCCGGCATCTCACTCGATGGTACGCATTTCTTTTACCCCAATCCGCTGGCTTCTGTTGGTCAGCACGAGCGCAGTGCGTGGTTTTCCTGTGCGTGTTGCATTTCGAATATGACCAGGTTTTTGCCATCGGTACCAGGATATGTTTATGCGAAGGAAGGCAACAACCTTTATGTGAATCTTTTTATGAGCAACAAGTCCACGATTGATCTTTCATCAGGTAAAGTGGATATTGAGCAGGTTACAAATTATCCGTGGAATGGTGATGTAAAAATTTCGGTCAATCCTGCTGCTTCCAAAACATTTACACTTCGTGTACGCATTCCCGGCTGGGCTACCGATGAACCCATCCCAAGCGATCTATATACAAGCAACAGCGCATTGCGCAATGTTGTGGTAAAATTGAACGGAAAGAAATTAGACTATAAAGTAGAAAAAGGTTATGCAGTTATAACACGTAAATGGAAGAAGGGAGACAAAGTGGAACTCGAACTTCCTATGACCGTGCAGCACATTTTTGCTAATGAAAAGGTGAATGATGATAAGGGCCGTTTCGCGCTTCAATACGGCCCTATTGTTTATTGCCTCGAAGGTGTGGACAACAAAGACAGCATTGTACAGAATATCGTAGTGGATACCACATCAAAAGTAAATGTAGCTTACAATCCAACTTTGCTCAATGGCATTAATGTTCTGACAATGCAAGGTTCCGCTGCAAAACGTCAGTTGGGAAGCGACCAATTATTGACATCATCGCAGGAGGTAACAGCCATTCCTTATTACGCATGGAACAACAGGGGGCCCGGTGAAATGGAAGTGTGGATTCCTTACAATGCCTCAGTTTCAAGACCTACACCTGCACCAACCATTGCCAATAAGAGCAAGGTGAGTGCATCCATAAAATCACGCAGCCTCATCGCCATCAGCGATCAGTATGATCCTAAAGATTCTAAGGATGCCACTGCGCCTTATTTCCACTGGTGGCCTAAGATGAATTCTACAGAATGGGTTTCCTACACTTTTGATAAACCACACAGTGTACATTCATGTGAAGTGTATTGGTTTGATGATGGCCCGTGGGGTGGTTGCCGTATTCCGGCAGACTGGAAAGTTTATTACAAAGATGACACAACCGGCGATTGGGTTCCGGTGAAGAATACTTCACAGTATGAAATAGCAAAAGACAAATACAATACTGTAACCTTCGAACCGGTAACCACTTCAGCTTTGAAACTGGAAGTGAAATTGCCGAAGGACAATTCGACCGGAATACATGAATGGAAAGTGAATTGAAATATTGAAAAGAAAAATTAATCATTGAATATTTGAATTGCTCATAGGCTAACCATGAAAGAATGTTTTAAATACTGCTTCCTGAGTTTACTGTTGGTAGTATTGAGCCTGGGAGCCAAAACACAGCAGAAAGCTATCATCAATGTTGATGCTGCTGATAAGAAAGCAACAGTCTCTAAATCATTGCATGGTATTTTTTTCGAAGAAATCAGTCATGCCGGTGAAGGGGGATTGTATGCAGAGATGATTCAGAACAGGGGTTTTGAAGATTGCAGGATTCCACAAGGCACAACGTTGGAGAATGGTTTCATCATTCCATTGCGTACACCACATTTTATGCTCGCTGACAATAAAGCAAGTGATTGGAAAATGGAATGGCCATTGGCCAAAGACGCATATCCTGCATGGTCTGTGAAAACAAATAAGGCCGTTGCTTCCTGTTCGTTGACAATGGAACATCCTCTCAACGATGCGACTCCGCATTCAATGAAAATAGAAATTTCCAAAGTAGAGAAGGGAGGTGCTGTCGATTTGATGAATGAAGGTTTTTGGGGAATCAATGCAGTGGCAGGCGATGAATACTTTTTGTCTTTTTATGCAAGGACAGATGTTTCTTTTAATGGAGAAATGATTGCTTCACTTCAGTCTCAGGAGGGGACGGTTGTATCATCCTTTCATTTCAAAAAACAGAAAGGCGATGGGTGGAATAAATATGAGACGATTCTAAAGCCTGTATCATCTGATCCTCGTGCAAAGTTGGTGTTGTCATTTAATGCACCGGGGAAAGTGTGGGTTGATTTTGTTTCTCTCTTCCCAAAAAATACATTTAAGAACCGGAG
>JBDHYH010000193.1:0-3373 GCA_039811325.1 Chitinophagaceae bacterium
CTCGAGGCTCACACTATCCGTGCCGCTGTAGAATGGAATACGGATGGTCAAAAAGATGGCCAGTGCAGCTAAGAGCAGCCAGATCGTTTGAATGCGCTGAATCATAAGAGAAATTTGATGCAAATATATAGAGGGCGCGGGGATCAATAGAATAGTTTGTCGAATGCATTCCTTTTTCCACAGCAATTCTTTACAATCTATTTTTGTTGGCATGACCAGGGCGCAATTATATTTACTCATCATCATTTCGATAATGTCGTGCCATAAGGTGACAGAAAATGGTAAGGAGATACAGCCGGGTGGTATCGATACTATAAAAAATTCCGGTTTTGAGCATGACAAAACATCAACACAAACGCCAACTTCATGGTCAACAGATTTCAACACAGATGCAGATTTCGTTGAAAGTGGCGAATATCAATCAAGCTATTCATTAACCCATCGGAAATCTTCTGATTACAAAGTCTATACTTATCAGAAAATATCCGGCTTGTCAAATGGTTTCTACAAACTGACAGCCTGGGTGCAAAACAGTGGTGGACAAAAGACCTGCTACATCAACGCTAAAGACTATGGGGGCGTAGCGGAAAGGATGACCAGTGTTCCCGTTACACAAGGGAGTTGGAAACAGGTGATCGTCCGGGGTATTCATATTACGAATGGTAGTGTTACTATTGGATTATTTTCTGATGCTCATGGTGGCAATTGGTGCAAGATCGATGATTGGGTTTTGGAGAAGGATGGTATTGAATACGATTTTTTGAAAGGTGGCGATGTGTCTGAATTAAGCTATCTCGAATCAAAAGGAGCAAAATTTTATGACAATGGCGTTCAAAAAGATTGCTTTCAGATTTTAAAAGACAATGGATTCAACATTGTACGATTGCGTTTGTATAATGATCCGGGAAATCCTTCTTACAGTCCTTCAAATCGACTGCCGGCAGGGTTTCAGAATGCTGCTGATATCCTGGCATTGGCAAAAAGAGCGAAGGCATTTGGCATGCAAATTCAATTGACCTTTCATTACAGTGATTATTGGACCAATAGCGAGCGGCAGATAAAGCCTCATGAATGGGCCGGGCTGAACTACACGGAACTGAAACAGGCCGTGTATGATTTCACTTTCAATTTCATGAATCAGATGAAAGCACAGAACACCCTCCCTGAATATGTATCACTCGGCAACGAAACATCAGGAGGCTTTTTATTTCCTGATGGCGACTATAATCATTTCAACCAGATGGCGGCTTTGTTCAATGAAGGATATGATGCGGTGAAGGCAGTCTCCCCGGGCACAAAGGTGATTATTCATTTAGATGATGCGGGCAATACGGATAAGTATCAATGGTTTTTCAATGCGCTAAAAACAGCCGGTGGAAAATTTGATCTGATAGGCGCTTCCTATTATCCGTTCTGGACAAACAAGACCATTGAACAAGTGCGGGCATGGGCAGAAACGATCAGTTCAAGCCTGGGCAAAAAGATTTTGATTATGGAAACGGGCTACAATTGGAATCCTGCTTTGCCTGATGGAAGCGGAGGTCAATTGGGCAACAACGGCCCTTATCAATCAGTGTATGCAAGCAGCCCGGCAGGACAAAGGGATTTTTTGTACGATTGTTTTAATGGATTGAAACTGGTAAAGGGAGGAAATGTCATCGGTGATTTGTATTGGGATCCGGTGATGATTGCTGTTCCGGGAGTTGGGTGGGAGTTGGGCGCTCCGAATGTCGTGTCTAATACTACTTTGTTTGATTTTGGAGGGAATAGATTAGAATCGTTTAAGGCATTTCAGTATAATAATTGATCGATCGTTGAAACGAATGAAGTTGTTTTTAGGTGTTGATTTTGACTATATCAGCCCGGGGAGTTTGAAATACTTTCCGAAATAATTATAACCATGAGTTTGGTAAAAAAGTGTAACTTGAAGCATAATTTCCTGACATGAACAATAAGATAAAATCAAAAATATATGAGTTAATAGAGACTATTGATGATAAGAATATCCTGGCTCAGGTAATGAAAGATGTGAACTTCTACGTGGATCAGTTGGATATTACTGATGAACTCTCTTCTGGTCAGTTAAAAGAACTTGATTTGGCTATAGCAGAAGCCAACGATAAGCAAACAATTGATTGGAACAAATTCAAAAGAGAGCTTGATGAATGGAAAAGCAGATAGTACTGACGCGACGATTTCGTGCGAGCACAGTCAGTATTTATCAGTATTTGCTGAAAAATTTTTCTGACAAAACCGCGAGGCAATTTCTTCAAAAACTCGAGGCTAGGATTGAATTTATTGCTTCTCATCCGGAGGCTGGTAAAGCATCATTTAGAAGAGAAAATGTACGAAGTGTATTGCTTACCCCACACAATCAAATATTTTACAGGTACAATGGTAATAAGATAGAAATCCTCTGTTTATTTGATATGAGGAAAAATCCTAAGAAGCGCCCCTATTGATTATGAAACCCCGATGGTCATAAAATTTGGCTGCTACCTGTCGTTATTACATTCCTTTTTCTTTCAATAATTTTGCTTACCTATTTGAAAGTTGCCAAACGAAAATTTACATATCGACAAGTCTTTGCTACGCCAATTATCTGAGGGAGACGAGCGAGCCTTTCATGTTTTGTTCGATCACTACAAAGACCGTTTCTATTATGTTGCATTGAAAATGACGCGGTTGGATCATGTCGCAGAGGAAATGGTGCAGGAAGTATTTTTGAAAATCTGGAGAAACAAATCGTCGCTTTCTGAGATAGAAAATCCTGATGCCTACTTCTTTACCATGCTTTACCGCCAGGTGTATCAGTATTATAAGAAAGCGGCTTTGGACAAAAAATTATTGCAGGGTGTTATCGGTAACACTGAATCAGAAAATGTGACAGAACAATCAGTACTCGCCAAAGAGAGTGCACGACTACTGGACGAAGCGATCTCAAAATTACCCGCGCAGCAACAGTTGATTTATAAATTAAATAAAGTGGAGGGGTACAGCTACAATGAAATTGCAGATAAACTCCACCTTTCACCAAACACTGTACGCAATCATCTTGCAGCGGCAGTACGTTCCATTCGCAACCACCTGAGGCATTTGAGCGAATTCGCTTTGGTATTTGGCATTCTTTCTTTGTGGGAGTAGTATTTTATTGCCACGTACCTGTCCGCCGAGGCGGGGTCACAAAAACACAAAGTATTTTTTTCTTCTTCTTCTTCTTCGTGCCTTGGTGCCTTAGTGGCAATTAATTTCTAAAGAGCCGGAATTTAAGTCAAACAGAAAAAAAAAGTTTCTCCCCACTAGTACATTTCCTTTTTTGAATACTCTGTCTATATCAAAGGGCTGATTATTTGTAAAATATTTATATGCCGAC
>JBDHYH010000194.1:0-3333 GCA_039811325.1 Chitinophagaceae bacterium
GCAGCTACTAAGAAAGATGTAAGGCAGAGTGCAAAGAGAAATGAACGCAATCGCTACCAGGGTAAGACTACCCGTAATGCTATCAGGGATTTCAAAAAGAATGATAAGAAAGAGACTGCCAATGCGCAGTTTCCGGAATTGGCTTCTAAGATTGACAAACTCGCTAAGAGAGGTATCATTCATAAGAATAAAGCCAATAACCTGAAGTCAAAGCTCTTCAAAGCAGCACAGAAACTGGAGAAATAATCAGAAATTATTTTCTGTAATGATACTGACCGTCAAAGTTTTTGACGGTTTTTTTGTGTTTCATTATTATTTTAGCAAATCCTTTACAATCTAAAATCACACACATGATGAAACGCTACATGCTATTTTTTTACTTTTTCATTTCAGGATTCACAGTGCTCTCACAGACATCTGAGTCCTTTAGTAATATACCTGTCAACAGTCCTCCGTCATCTTATCAATCCTTTAGCTGGACAGGTGATAATGGGTTAACTTGGTCAGCAACTGATTCGCGTACCGATCAAACGATGACGGGAAAAGCTCTGGTAATCAGAAATGGCTCTCTGACTTGCAACGGAATACCTAATGGAATTTCTTCTATATCCTTCAAGCATCAGCAGTTTTTTAGCGGAAGCGGAGGTTTGCTGGATGTGTATATTAATGGAACTAAGGTAGGAACAGCCAACCCAACCACGACAATTGCTACCTACACGCTGAGTAATATTAATGTATCGGGTAATTTCAATCTTGAAATTGTACAATCAAAAACAGGATTGCGTATCGGCATTGATGACCTCTCATGGCAGAACTATAATGCTGTTCCCTGTGCTGAACCCACAGCCCAGCCTACAGGCCTTTCATTTTCTACAACGACCAACTCAGTTTCGGGCACCTTCACCGTTGCCTCCCCTGCTGCTGATGATTACCTTGTCGTAAGAAGCACTTCCCCAACACTGGATGCACTTCCACAGGACGGAATAAATTATTCAGAAGGCTCTGCTCTTGGATCTGCAACGGTAGCAGCAGTGGTTTCCACAGGTTCTTTCCTGGATGATGGCCTTACACCTAATACCACATACTATTATTTCGTCTTTTCGATGAATGATGCCAACTGCAGTGGAGGCCCAAATTATTTGACAGGCAGTCCGCTGTCTTCTTCAGCTAATACACAGGCATTGCCCGCATGCACTGCTCCAACAGGATCGGCTTCTTCTATTATCCTGACTCCATCCGGTACGGCTATTTCAGGGTCATTTACAGCAGCAGGTGATGCAGATAGCTATCTTGTAGTAATCAGTACGAGTTCTACGCTCTCTGCAAGTCCGGTGGATGGAACTACCTATTCCACAGGGCAGGCCTTTGGCGGAGGAACTGTAGTTGGATTTAGTGGTAACACGTATTTTACTGCAACCGGGCTTACAGCAAGTACGACTTATTATTTATTCATTTTTTCTGCTAATAATAATTGTACCGGTACACCACCTTTGTATAACGGAATTGCAGCTACAGCATCTACCCAAACAACGGCAACTGCCGGTATTCCTACAGGATATTATGATGGAGCAAATGGCCTTACCTGTGGAGCATTGAAAACAAAATTGAGAGATATTATTTCTGCTGATGCGGTTCAACTCTCGTACACCCCTGGCGTATGGCTGGCTTTTCAATATACTGACATCAGAAGGAATGATGATAATACGGCTGATATCATCTGGGATATGTACAGTGATAATCCTTCCGGTCCGGAACCATATACCTATACTTACCAGGTGAACCAATGTGGTAATTATACAAAAGAAGGTGATTGTTATAACCGGGAGCATTCTACGCCTAAGTCATGGTTCAATGATCAATATCCAATGTACACTGATGTTCATCATTTATTCCCGACTGATGGTGAAGTGAATAACATTCGTAGTAATTATCCTTATGGAGAAGTAACCAACATTTCAGTGGAGTCTCAAAACCACAGCAAACTCGGAACAGGTAACAATTTCGGATATACAGGAATTGTTTTTGAGCCGATCAATGAATACAAAGGAGATTTTGCACGTGCAAGCTTGTACATGGCTACCCGTTATGAAAATGAAATCATTTCCCAGAATTGGTCTGCCAATCTGAATGCAAATGAACTCTTCCTGAGTGCTACTGACGAGCCGGATGCCAACATGAGAAAGTTGCAGATATATGATACATGGTATGTGAAGTTGCTATTTAAGTGGATACAACAGGATCCAGTAAGCCAGAAAGAAATTGACCGGAATGATGCCATCTATTATCTAACGGGACAGCACAACCGAAATCCATATATTGACCATCCCGAATATGCGCTTGAAGTATGGCAATGTTCAGGTGCCCTGCCGGTTACTCTGATCAGCTTCGATGCTTCAAAAAGTGATGGAGGTGTTTTGTTGAAATGGTATTCTACCAATGAATCCAACTTCTCACATTTCGA
Organism: Chitinophagaceae bacterium; assembly: GCA_039811325.1. Taxonomy (GTDB): domain Bacteria; phylum Bacteroidota; class Bacteroidia; order Chitinophagales; family Chitinophagaceae; genus Ginsengibacter. Next base: position 2,462 of record JBDHYH010000194.1, read on the forward strand.
AATCATGAGAAGTGAAGATGGTACTCACTTTTACAAAATTGCTACTGTTCCGGGCGGCAATCTTGCTCACTATTATTTTACCGATACTCACATTCCTGAAGGGAATATTGTTTATTACCGCTTGAAGATGGTGGATATTGATGCCAATACGCGGGTGAGCAAAGTCGTAAGTGTACGGCTGAATAATAACTTTTCTAACGCCATTGTGTATCCGAACCCTGTATCAGGATTATTGAAGATCAAATTGGACAGAGACATAGCGCCAAACAGTAAGTTGCAGATTTTAGACATCACGGGCAGGGTGATGAAGAATAGAATTTTGGCCGGCTCAGCAAATGTGGTAGATCAGAGTGTGTCAGACCTTCCACAAGGAAGATATTTTGTAAGGATTTACAACAATGCCGAAGTGATCAATTCCTCATTTGTGATCCTAAGGTGATTCAATAAACTTAAACTTCAAAACCAACAAGGTATTTATTGCCTTGTTGGTTTATTAACCTAATAAATCCTCAATTTGAAAAAAGTATTTTTTCTGGTGATTAGTGTTTTACTGATGCAGTTAGTAGAGGCACAATTGACCGTATTTGAAAAAAGCGGAGGTACCAAATCGGCCACCTACTTTGAAGCAATTGCATACTACCAACAACTTGCAAAGACATCCTCCAAAATAAAAGTTGTTGAAAAAGGAATGTCAGATGCCGGATATCCATTGCATGTAGTGATGGTTGACAATGCAGGTACTTTTGATCCGGACAAATGGCATGCCTCCGGAAAGGCAGTTTTGATGGTGAATAATGGAATTCATCCCGGAGAACCAGATGGCATTGATGCAAGTCAGATGCTTGTGAGAGATATTCTGAAAGGGAAAATTA
>JBDHYH010000195.1:0-3234 GCA_039811325.1 Chitinophagaceae bacterium
ATTGCCAGATTCAATAATATTCCGGTTATTTCAAATATTACAGGCACCGGACTATTGTTTTCTGACAAAAGAATGACGCTTAGAATTGCCCGCAGTTTGTACAAATTTGCCCTAAGCAAGACTAGATGGGTATTTTTTCAAAATATTGATGATCAGGAATTATTTGTCCAGAAGAAGATGGTCAGGAAAAGCCTCACAAGCATTATACCCGGTTCTGGTGTAGATACTTCGTATTTTATCCCGATGAACAAGGAATCTCAGAGCACTTTCTCATTCCTCTTTATTGCCAGGCTTATCAAGGATAAGGGTGTAGTAGAATATGTAGACGCTGCCAGAAATATCAAAAAAAATCATCCCGATATCAACTTCAGGATCCTGGGACCAGTTTGGAACCAAAGTATCAAATCCAATACAATTACCCGTGGAGAGTTGAACTCATGGGTTGCCGACAAGGTGGTATCTTATGAAGGTGGAGGCCACACCGACGTCAGGCCCTTCATTGCCTCATCCGACTGTGTCGTTTTACCTTCATACAGAGAAGGGATGAGCAACGTCTTATTGGAAGCAGGCAGCATGGCAAAGCCTTGCATTGCTACAAATGTCATCGGATGTAAGGAAATCGTAGTTGATAAAGAAACCGGATTATTATGCAAGCCAAAAGATACACACGATCTCGCAGATAAAATGTTAGAGATGTATAAAACCTCTTCGCAGGCCCGCGCAAAAATGGGTTCCAGCGCTCGTATCAGAGTTCAGAAATATTTTGAAAAGCATATTGTAATTGACGAATATTTCAGAATTATTGCAAATATTTTTAGCTCGTGAATAATGCTTAACGGCTACCTTTGCCGCAATTTTTTCAGGTATATGATCTTAATTGGATATTCAGGACATGCTTTGGTTGCAGCAGGCATCTTAAATCTACTGGGAAAAGAGGTAACCGGATATTGCGATACTTATCAAAAAGACCATAATCCATTACAGTTAGCCTACCTGGGAAGCGAAAAAAAAACGGAGGTTGCTGAACAAATAAAAGACTCGCATTTTTTTATCTCTATCGGAGAAAATATGATACGCCGAAGAGTTGCTGAGCACTTTGAAAGCCTCGGTAAATTCCCGATTACAATTATTCATCCATCGGCTTTAATTGATAGAAGTGCAGATATCTGTAGTAATGGAGTTATGATAAGTGCCGGTGTAATAATCAATGCATTTTCCGATATACGTAAAGGCGTTATTTTGAACACAGGCAGCATTATTGAACACGAATGTGTAATAAATAATTTTGCCCATATAGGGCCCGGGGCAGTTCTTTGTGGCAATGTCAATGTTGGAGAAAATAGTTTTGTGGGAGCAGGATCAGTAGTCCGTCAAGGTATTAATATTGGGAACAACGTAATTATTGGTGCAGGATCAGTTGTTGTAAAAAATATTTCAGATAATGAATGTGTAGTAGGAAATCCTGCAAGGCATTTTAAAAAATAAATTATAAAATGAAAATTCTCGTTACAGGTGGTGCCGGATACATAGGATCGGTATTGGTTAGACAATTACTGGAAAAAGGATTCCAGGTAAGGGTATTAGACAATCTAAAATTTGGAGGAGATGCGCTTTATGATGTCATGCTGCATCCAAACATGGAATTTATGAAAGGTGATATACGAAACCCGGAGGATGTGGGAAATGCCCTGTCTGGTATAGATGGTGTAGCACATCTGGCTGCAATTGTTGGTGACCCGGCATGTAAAAAATTTTCTGATGAAGCCGAACAAACCAATTGGGAAGGAAGTGTAGCACTCTTCGAAGCAGCAGAAAAAGCCGGTGTGAAGAGATTTGTATTCGCGAGCACATGCAGTAATTATGGAAAAATGCCTGATCCTAATCAGTTTGTAAAAGAGGATTCAGAATTGAATCCTGTTTCATTATATGCTAGGCTCAAAGTTAAATTTGAAAAATATCTCATAGAAGAAAGAAAGAACAGCCGCATTTGCAGTACAGCACTGCGTTTTAGTACTGTTTATGGATTCTCGCCACGAATCAGATTCGATCTAACAGTCAATGAATTCACCCGGAATGCCACCATCCATGGGGAGCAGGAGATTTGGGGAGCACAGTTCTGGAGACCATATTGCCATGTGGATGACCTGGCAAGATCCATAATTTTGGTCATGGAAAGTGACGAAAAGAAAGTAAGGGCCACTGTTTTTAATGTTGGTTCTACAGAGGAAAATTATAATAAAGGAATGATCATTGATGAGGTTTGCAAGATAGTGCCCGGCACAAAGGTGAAATATGTGGAAATGAACGAAGATCCGCGCGATTACAGAGTGAATTTTGATAAGATAAGAAAAGAACTGGGTTATACGATTACTAAGAGAGTGCCTGATGGAATCAAAGAAATCTACACTTTGTTAAGTACCGGCATCATTACCGACTCCTACTCTCAAAAATTCAGAAATATCTGATTCATTAATTTAAAATCATACCCATGCTGTTACTCAGTGGCCCGAATATGGGAGGCAATGAATTGAAATATGTTGCAGAATGTATTGAAACCGGATGGGTAAGCAGCGTTGGATCGTTTGTAGATCAATTTGAAAAAATGACTGCGGAATTTACCGGGGCCAAATATGCAATAGCCACAAGTAGCGGTACCACCGCCTTGCATACAAGCCTGGTCTTGTTAGGCGTAACTGAGAAGGACATGGTGATCGCTCCAAATATTACTTTCATTGCTTCTATAAACTCAATTAAGTACACAGGTGCAAGCCCGGTGTTGATAGATGTAGATGAGAACACCTGGCAAATGGATTTGGCGCTTCTTGAAGAATTTCTGGAATCTGAAACAGAGATTAGAGATAACATTTGTTTCCATAGAAAATCGCGAAAAAGGATTCCGGTAATAATGCCCGTTCATGTACTCGGAAATATTTGTGATATGGAGAGGCTTGTATCTATTGCTTCCCGATATCATTTAACCATTCTTGAAGACAGCACTGAAGCGCTTGGCAGCTACTATAAAGGCAGGCATGCAGGCACCTTCGGAAAATTAGGCACATTTAGTTACAACGGGAACAAGATCATTACCACAGGTGGTGGCGGCATGATAGTTACCGATGACGAACAACTAGCCAAAAAGGCCAAACATCTTACCACTCAGGCCAAAGCTGATCCTTTTGAGTATTACCATGATGAAATAGGATACAATTACAGATTAGTCAATGTGGCAGCAGC
>JBDHYH010000196.1:0-3148 GCA_039811325.1 Chitinophagaceae bacterium
ACAGATATTTTCCAGGTTGACCAATAACTTTTTTCAGGATGGGCATGGTTGTAAGTTACTGCTATGTTTGATACTTTCAAAAAGGAATATAGGTTCCATCTTCTATACATTTCTATTATACTGACAATTAAAAAATGAGACGTCACCTTGAATATTCTTCATACAAATCAATTTCTACAATGCCTGATAGCAAAGTTCTTAGAAGTTTCATAACAATCCCAAAAGGGTGTAGCTCAAATTATCGCAGGTTGGTGGACACCAAGCCGGGCAGCCTGACTTAGATAAATCTCAAAAGCCAATCATTACGATCCGCCGCGGCGGATCGCAATGACCAACGCCACATTTGAGACAACCTCAAAAGTATCGCAGTAATGTATCATCCGATAGTAATCAGATTTTAAATGCACTGACAGATGACACAGCCAGAAAAAATCTTATCTTTAAGGTAGAACTTTCAAAGCCACAAAATGCAAAGATTTTATTTTGATACTTCTGTTTTTGGGGGTGTGTTTGACAAAGAATTTGATGAAGCGACACTACAACTTTTTGAAAGAGTAGTTGTAACGGACGAAATCTTAACGCTTGCTGCTAAATATATAGCAGAAAAAGTTGTAGGCCAAACAAGTTTTGGCGATTGCATCCACATCGCAACTGCGACAATTTACAAGGCGGACATATTAGTAAGTTGGAATTTCAGATACATCGTAAATGTTTATAGAATTCGAGGTTACAACTCAATCAACATTCGTTCAAATTATCAATCATTAGAAATACGTTCACCAAAAGAAATTTTAGAGTATGAAGACTGAAAATAAAAAGCCAACACCGGAAAAAGAGTTTGACACCGTGAAAACTTTCAGAGACATCAAGGACAAGATATCTTTGGAAATGGCAAATATGAACTTTGAGCAAATCAAAAAGTATTTGAAAACAAACAGTGCAAAACTCTACACAAAATAGCACAGCTCACAGCTATGTATTTAATTACTCTATATGGCACTCCTTCTGTATTTCAGTAGGGAAGAAAATTCTTTTCTGGTTGTGAGATGAATTTTTCCATCCCATAGAGCTTTGTCTCTTTGATTTAATTCTTCAAACAACATATTATTTGAAATCATATAGAATTAGAAATCATTATTCCTTTGGTAAAATATAAAATGCTTCCATCGCTTGAGAAGAGTTCATACAATTTGTTGAAAATTAAAATTCAATTTCCTCTAAATTTGCGCAAAAAAATCAATGGCCGCAGTGAAGTGCCTTATCATAGTAGATGTTCAAAAAGATTTCTGTCCGGGTGGCGCCCTGCCTGCTGCAGGCGGCAATGATATCGTACCCGTGATCAATAAAGTGATGGATAAATTTTCACTGATCATCGCCTCCAAAGACTGGCACCCGGCTACAACTGTCCATTTCGAAAAATGGCCCGTGCATTGCGTCAGAGGCTCCAACGGCGCTAAGTTTCACAAGCAATTGGATGTGGACAATATCAATGAAGTGGCGCTGAAAGGTACCGGCAATTCGGACGACGGGTACAGCGCTTTTGAAGCGACCAACATTGATGTATCTTACTGGCTGCGCAAAAACCAGGTTACCGATGTGTATGTGTGTGGCATTGCTACCGAATATTGCGTGATGTCAACCGCTATGGATGCATTAAAAGCAGGCTTCAATACTTACGTCATCAAAGATGCTATCGCTGCAGTGGAAATGAAACCAGGCGATACTCAGAAAGCCCTTGATGAAATGCAGGCAGCGGGTATCCACCTTGTTACGCGCAAACAAATCTGATCACTCATCATCATCATCCGGCAAAGACAATGCAGGGGCATCAGTCGGTGCATTGAGCGCTTCGACACCGCGGAGTTTTCTCTGGATGGCTCTGGTGCGCACGCCCATTACATCATCCAGTTGGTTGAGTCCTGTCTGAATATTGTTTTGCGCTTTGGCAAGCATACCTCCAAATTTTTCAAACTCTCCTTTCACATCGGCAAGTACCTGCCACACTTCGCTGCTTCGCTTTTGGATGGCCAGTGTCTTGAAACCCAACTGCAGGCTGTTCAATATCGCCCCTAAAGTAGTAGGGCCTGTTACGATCACTTTAAACTTACGCTGAATTTCCTCGAGCAGGCTGGCTTCTCTCACAACCTCTGCAAAGATTCCCTCAAACGGAAGAAACAAAATGGCAAAATCCGTTGTGTGTGGCGGATCAATGTATTTATCTGAAATATCTGCGGCCATCTTTCTAACGGTATTGAACAACGTTTTCTTCGCATGGTCTATTTCTGCCGTGGCTCCATGATCATAAGCATTCTGCAAATGTTCATAAACGTCTTTTGGAAATTTGGCATCGATCGGCAAATAGACATGCGAACTCCCTTCCATCCGGCCCGGTAGTTTAATGGCAAACTCAACAATCTCACCGGCACCGGGTTTCACCTTCACGTTACTTTCATATTGATCAGGACTCAGTAACTGCTCCAGGAGCAGGCTCAATTGAATTTCACCAAAGCCGCCTCTCATCTTTACATTGCTCAGTACATTCTTCAGGCTGCCTACGTCATTGGCAAGTACCTGCATTTCGCCGAGACCTTTTTGTACTTCTGTGAGTTGGGTACTTACAGCCATAAAACTTTGTTTCAGCCTTTCCTGAAGTGTCTGCTCCAATTTTTCTTCCACTGCACCTCTTATGCGTTCCAGTTTCAATTCCGTCTGGCTTACCAATTCATTCTGCCGTGTCACCAATTCTCCAAACTTTTCCCGCTGCAGGTCATTGAATGATTTGACATTTCGGTCAAAGGCAACTGAAAAATCTTCCAGCGATTTGCGGATGGTATCATTCAGTTCGGTACGGTTGCTTTGATTGGCGCCGGCCATCTCTGTACGGCTTCGCAAAAACTCATCCTTTGTATTGGTTTCCATTAATGAAAACCGGTTTATCAATTCTGCTTTCACAGCACTGACCTGTTCTTTATTCTTTGACGAATAGAACAGTACAACAATGACAATGACAAGCAGCAGCGTATTTGCAATTAATAAATAGAGCATAATAAGAATAATTGAGATTTCCCCTGCAAATGTAAATGGAACTGATGGAAGCAATAAAAGCATGAATCAATCGGGCACTTTTAAAATCCGATTGCAATCGGAT
>JBDHYH010000197.1:0-3064 GCA_039811325.1 Chitinophagaceae bacterium
TGTCAGACCTTCCACAAGGAAGATATTTTGTAAGGATTTACAACAATGCCGAAGTGATCAATTCCTCATTTGTGATCATAAGGTGATTCAATAAACTGAAACTTCAAAACCAACAAGGTATTTATTAGCCTTGTTGGTTTATTAACCTCATAAATTCTTAATTTGAAAAAAATATTTTTTCTGATGATCAGTTTCCTGGTAGTACGGTCATCAGATGCGCAGTTGACCGTATTTGAAAAAAGCGGTGGTACTAAAACAGCCACCTACTTTGAAGCGATTGCTTACTACCAACAACTCGCAAAGGCATCCTCGAAAATAAAAGTTGTTAAAAAGGGGATGGCAGATGCGGGATATCCTCTGCATGTAGTGATGGTGGACAATGAAGGTATCTTTGATCCCGACAAATGGCATGCCTCCGGAAAAGCAGTTTTGATGGTGAATAATGGAATTCATCCCGGAGAACCTGATGGCATTGATGCCAGTCAGATGCTGGTAAGAGATATTCTGAAAGGGAAAATCAAATTGCCTAAGAATGTTGCGCTGGCCATTATTCCTGTGTATAATATCGGAGGCTCGCTGAACAGGTTTCAATTGACTCGTATAAGCCAGAACGGCCCCGAAGCATACGGATTCAGAGGCAATGCGCAAAACCTTGATCTGAACAGAGACTTTACCAAATCAGATTCGAAGAATGCGAGAGCGTTTGCATCCATCTTTCACTGGCTCAATCCTGATATGCTGATAGATAACCATGTAAGTGACGGAGCCGATTATCAATATGTGATAACATTGCTATCGACACAATACGACAAACTAGGAGCAAAATTGGGAGCCTGGTTGCGTGATGAATTTGAGTCGGGCGTATATCAGAAAATGAAAGCGAAAAATAATGATCTGATTCCTTATGTGAATGTGGAAGGAAGTGATCCATCGAAAGGATACACCATGTTTTATGATCCGCCAAGATTTTCTTCGGGCTATGCCGCCCTGTTCAATACACCAGCCTATATGCCGGAGACACACATGCTGAAGCCTTACAAGCAGAGAGTACATGCTACTTATGATCTGATGGTTTCAATGATTCAACAAATTGGTGAGAAAGCAAATGAATTGATTCAACAAAGAAAAGCGGCCATTGCAGCAATGAAAGTGCAACATGAATTTGCATTGAAATGGAAGGTGGATTCTTCAAAATATGCAACACTGGATTTTAAAGGTTACGAAGCATCTACAAAACCAAGTGGGCTTTCTGATCAATCCGTTTTGTATTATGATCACAACAAACCATTTACAGGAAAGATCAATTACTACAATTTTTTTACCGGTACAGATTCTGTCAGCAAACCAAAAGTCTATATCATTCCGCAAGGGTGGTGGGCTGTGATTGATTTATTGAAGATCAATAAGGTGGCAATGCAACGGCTAAAACGTGATACCCAAATTTTGGTGAGTGCATATCACATACAATCTGTGAAAGCAAGTCCCAGGGCTTATGAAAAGCACCATATTAACTTTGATGTAAAAGTAGTGTCTGCAAAAGAGAAAGTACACTTTCTAAAAGGAGATTATATTATCTACACCGGGCAGGATGCAGACCGGTTCCTGGTTGAGATGCTGGAGCCAACGGGCGCTGACAGTTATTTCTACTGGAATTTTTTTGATGCGATACTGCAACAGAAGGAATATTTCAGTGATTACCGTTGGAATGATATTGCAGTTGACTATCTGAATCACCAGCCTGAACTGAAAAAAGAATTTGAAGAAAAGCTAAAGACGGATGCCTCTTTTGCGAAGATCATCCATGTACAGTTAGATTTTATTTATCGCCACTCACCTTACTATGAAGCAGCATATAACAGGTATCCTGTGTATAAGATAGATTGAAGTGATTTTTTGTAGAATTAAAATCGGTACCACACTGTAACCTGAGCGAAAGCAAGTTGAATATATAAAGATGCTTCATCAGGTTTTATTCGAGAGACCTGTTCATGAACTTTATCAATGGCATCAACACTCTGAATGAATCGCTCACCTTCTTTGCGAACTGCGGAGAAAGTACTTCCTCATCAGTAAAACTTCTGGTGGCTACAAAGCTTTTCCTTTTCAAAAACTCTGCTGCGGGATTTTCTTTGTCGTATCCTTTCGGAACATTTACCAGTACCTGCGATGCTTCTTTTTCCAATTCGCCAAACTGCTTTTTGAATGCGGGAGCGTAAATAATCTTTTTGAATTCGGGAAGGCAATAGTCAATTTCCTGTCGTAATTTCTTTAGTTCATTCGGCTCCGGCATCCAAAGTCCTCCGCCTGCAAAACTTTCACCGCCGGGCTGAATGTGGACGTAATATCCTGCATAGACTGATTTCTTTCCACCCCTGCTAAAGTAGGCGCTGCGATTGACTTTATAAGGTGTTTTGTTTTTTGAAAAGCGGATATCCCGATTGATCCTGAATATACAGTCCTTATATCTGAGTTCTTTCAAATCTTCATCAAATAAAACCATTTTGTCCAATAATACCTGGACGAATGACTCGAAATTTTCTTTGACAGCATCATACTTTTTTCGATTGGCATCAAACCATTCTTTGTTGTTGTTCTTTTTTAAAGTTTTCAGGAAGGAGAGGGTGGAAGGAGTGATCAAGGTGATTATAGTTTTGTAATTGCGAATAAGGAATTATGGAAGATGCAAATTTAAGATGCTTGTACCCAAGCATCCAAACTGGAGGAGAGCAACCCAAATCCGATAACAATCTGATTTCGCAGGCGGGTGGGGACACCTGTCTGTAACACCTGCTACGAGGCTGTCTCAAAAGCTGGTCATTGCGAGCGAAGCGAAGCAAACTCGTTTTGTAATCTACTACTATTTAATGAGTTTGCTTCGTCGTTTCTCTCCTCGCGATGACGAACTTTGGCTTTTGAGACAGCCTCGTAATAATGCAAGAGTCGAAAATTCGGGATGCATCTAATACCTTTTAGACATTGAATATAGTCAAAATGTATTTTCATAGTAAGAAAATGCAGTAAGTTGTTTGATAGATTGATGTGTGCAGATTTTTCTAACAGCAAT
>JBDHYH010000198.1:0-2934 GCA_039811325.1 Chitinophagaceae bacterium
TGTGCGATGATGGCTTTACTTATGGCAAGGATTTTTTTACCCGTTACCCTGTTCCTGCTTCCCTTTGGATTGTATGCCCAGGATCAGCATTTCATCTATATACAGACAGAAAATAACCAGCCTTTTTATGTAAGGATGAATGGGAAAGTTTTCAGTTCTACCTCCGGTGGATATGTAATCCTTTCCAAACTTACTAATGGTAACTACCAGTTATTTACCGGATTCCCGAAAAATGAATTTCCGGAACAGGAATTCAGCATAGCTATTGATGGAAATGATGAGGGTTTTCTTCTCAAGAAATTAGGGAGTGGCTGGTCATTGTTCAATATAGAGACCCTGGCACTTACAGAAGGAGTCAATACGAAGCCGGTGCAGCAGGAGAAGAAAACTGCAACTGTAAACAATGACCCATTTGCTACACTATTGGCTGATGCCGTCAAAGACTCCTCCATCCTGGAGAATGAGGTTGTATCGAAGCCGCCCGAAATAAAAGATGTAAAATCAGATTCGGCAAAAACGGTAGTATCAACAGTCACAGATAAAGCCATTTCCGATTCGGTATCGGTGGTGAATGTTGAAATGAAAAAAGATACACTACAAGAGATTGTAAGTTCTAAAAATGACGCAGTGCCGGAAACAAAGAGTATTCCTGCAGATACGGTTGTAGTTTCAGAGAATACCACGATTCCTTTAGTTCCGGATACTACTGCTGTTTCTTCTTCTTTGCCATCTCCGGCGAATGCTTTCAAACGCATACTTCTTGTAAATGAAAAGGGCGGGCTGGAACTGGTATATGTTGACCTTGCACTTAAAGATACAATCCGGATTTTTTTACCGGTATCTATCAATAATATCAACCGGGAGGAACCAACTGCAAAGGTCATTTACAACCCTCCTGCAAAGGATTCTTCCTCATTGACAATTACACCAACTGTTGTATCTGACAGTACATCACTTTCATTAAAAAAGGAACCTGAGAAGCAGTCGGAATCTTTGAATGCTAATGTATCCATTTCTAAACAAGACAGTATAGTAAATTCTAATAATTCTGTAGCTATTGAGAAGCAGGAAAAGGAGACCATAAAAACACAGGAGCGTATTGAACCTGTTGTGACCGCCCCTTTACAAGACACTATTGTTGAAGAAAAGAAAGAGCAGGCTTCCAACTCTGCAAAAGTCATCTATACTTCCAATACAAATTCAGACTGCAAAGACTTTGCAACCAATAAAGATTTTCTGAGATTGCGCAAGAAGATGGCAGCAGAAACGGACAATGACAGGATGATAGAAGTAGCCAGGAAATATTTCAGAAGCAAATGTTTTACGACAGATCAGATACGCAACCTGTCCTATTTGTTTTTGAATGATGAGGGTAAGTACAAATTCTTTGATGCTGCCTATCCTTTCACTTCTGATTCCAATGAGTACCACTCACTCGAGTCGCAATTAAAAGACCCGTATTATATCAATCGTTTCCGGGCAATGATCCATAAATAACCATTATGCCCAGGTATTTTATCGAAGTGGCTTACAAGGGAGATCGATATTCAGGATTCCAGGAGCAGCAGAATGCCAATACCATTCAGGCAGAAGTATCGCATGCATTGGAAGTGTTTTACAAACAGAAATTTTCACTTACCGGCTCTTCACGTACCGATGCAGGTGTACATGCATTGCAGAATTTTTTTCATTTTGATGTAGAAGAGCCGATTGCAAATCCCGACTGGAATGTATATAATCTCAATGCTATTCTGTCTGATGATATTGCAGTGAAGCAATTGTTTTTGGTAAAGGACGATGCGCATTGCCGGTTTGATGCGTTATCGCGCGAATACAAATATGTTGTTTATAATAAGAAGGATCCTTTTTTGCACGATGCCGCTTTTTACTCCCCTTATCCGCTCGATATTGCTCAAATGAATGAAGCCGCAAAAATGCTTTTTGATTTTGAAGACTTTACTTCTTTCTCAAAGAGAAATACGCAAGTGAAGAATTTTATTTGCAAGATCATGGAGAGCCATTGGAAAGTGGAAGATGGGTGTGTCGTGTATCATGTGAAGTCCAACCGGTTTCTGCGTGGCATGGTCAAAGGGCTTGTGGGCACTATGCTGAGAGTGGGAAGAGGTATCATTACTCTGGAAAATTTTCGGGAAATCATTCTTGCAAAGGATTGTTCGAAAGCAGATTTTTCAGTGGCTTCGCATGGGTTGTACTTGGTAAGGGTGGAGTATGGGGAGTTGTAGTTTATTTTGGGAAGTTCGGAGACTTTTGGGAAATGGGTGATATACTTGATTTCTGTTTTCTTAAAAATCATCTGGCCTACCTTTAGTGCGATAAAATTGCTTCTTCGAAAATTCTGCCTTTGTTGAATAGTTACTAATTTTTGTTTCCTTTGATTTTTAATTCTATTTGATTTTTGTAATTTTAAGAAAAAAATGATGCACTTTCCGGAAGACATAAAAAAGATGACGGCTCCTGAAAAGGCTGAATTATACTGCCTGTTGCGTGATGACGAAGATCTCAGAAACTATATGATTTCAAATAAGATGTTATTTGAAGAGTTGAACCGCAGAGACAAGGCTTATTCTGAGGGAAAATTAAAGCTGACTTCAAGACATCAACTTTCTTCCCGATTGAAAAACAGAAGGGATGCTTTATGAGGTATTCAAATACGACCTTGTAGATGATGAAATTGAAAAGGCAATCCTTTATTATGAATCCGTTTCCATTGAACTCGGGATTAGATTTGAGGCTGAAGTAGAAAAAGCACTTGATAGTCTGGAAACGGGTGCCGCACATTATTTGAATCTTGAAGATAATAAGCATCGCAGGATACTCATTGAAGGTTTCCCTTATGCTTTTATACGAAAATGAAAAATATCTAAGACCAATATTTATTTATTGGTTTTTTTGTTGTATTTTTGGTCTTAAATA
>JBDHYH010000199.1:0-2750 GCA_039811325.1 Chitinophagaceae bacterium
ACAAAATCAAAGTACTTCGATAAATGCTTTTCATGTTTATTATTCAGAATCTCTGATACAGGCCCCTTCAACTTATTCCAGAGTATTTTATTCTTCATCCTGACATTAAAATCAGGGTTCATCTTGATGGCTGCTATTACAACCTTCTCAGTCTTCATCAATCCACTATTTTGTCCATTTGCCTTTTTGTAGCTCCTGACCAAATAATCAAGAGTCTCAAAATCTTTTGATTCATAACTCATAATCAGGTTGAGCAAACTGGTAGCTTTATAAACGGGAAGGTTTACATTGACTTTACCTATCAATACAATTTCATTTATAAATTTCTGTGATTTTTTGAATTGCTTATTATTATAGTAAGTCAGCGCCAAATAAAACAACAATTCATTTTGCTTTTCTTCATTCACTAATGTGTATTGTTTCCAAATTGCCTTTTCGCTTTTTGCAACCAATTCAATCGCTTCTTTGTAATTGCCTGAACCAGTTAAATTCCAAAGCGAAAAAAGAAGGACTGTCTTTTTTACAAGGAACCGAAAATATTCGGGGTAGATGGATTTATCTAACCCGGCAAGCCTGGAAAGATAAAGGCTCATGTCTGCGAAGTGTGCATTGGTTCCCATGTTATCAAGAATACCTGCCAGAGCCCCATAATAATCCCATGGCGGATTTTTTAATAAAGGATCATACTTTTCGAACAATCTGTTCAACTCATAAAAAGTTTTCAGTGCTGCCTTATAATCTCCGGTGTTAGTAAAGAAATACGATTGAAACAATAGATGTAATTTTTTCGATTCCACATTATGCTTCACTCGTGAATTCACAACACTCATCTCATTCAACAATAAGTCATTCAATTTACTTTTTTCCTCGGCATTGAGGGCAGCACCCGACTTAAGCAGTCTGAATTTTAATAATTCATACAAAGCAAAATGCTCGTGTGTATTTCTAACCTGTCGTATATTATCTCTCGCCTTCATCTGCAGGGCAATCAGCTTATTCTCTGTAAGGCTTTGAAAATTGTTGTCGATGTGATACTTAAGTTCTGTCCGCAGAATAATATAATCATAAAATGATTCCTGTAGTTTTTCCGAAATGGTCTTAAGTTTTTCCAATTCTTTGTACCCTTCTTCCGGAAGATTCCGTTCGTTAAGAATGTTCACTTTTAAAAGGCCATAAATTAATTCGTGCAATGGCGAGTCTTTGGTCCTGACTTGTATCAATGCTTCTACGATACTCTTGAAAAGATAGCGGGAAGTATTTTCCAGGGAAGAACCAGGAAACCTTCGCTTATACTTTTGCACAAGTGTAGTCTTATCAAATACCTGCTCCTTATCAATCAGGTCAAACAATTGGATATAATCTTTACTCCCGGACTGTCTGCGACTAATGATTTTTAATTGCCTTTTTTCTGCCTTGGACAATGAATGTATTAATTGTATGACCGCAGATGGTGTCACATTTATTTCTTTGAGTGTAAATAATTATTTCAGTTTCTGATATCGCAACCGACGTAATATCAATTAGTTATTCTGCCATTATTAGAATACATGTCTGGATTGGAACTAAAAATATTTAAAATTATGAGCTAAACCATCGCCTCTCTTTGAATTAATTTCAATTTAACATTTTCTAATCACATTTTTTTATATGGAATCAAAAAAAATCATAGTTGTTGGAAGTACAAACATGGATATGGTGGTAAAAACCAGCCATATACCTGAGCCAGGCGAAACAGTATTAGCGGGATCATTTTTTATGAATCCCGGAGGAAAAGGCGCCAACCAGGCTGTAGCTGCTGCAAGAATCGGAGGTAACGTAATCTTTGTTTCAAAAGTAGGTAATGATGTTTTCGGAAAACAATCCATGCAATTATTTGATGAAGAAGGTATCAACACATTTTACCTGGTTTCCGACCTTGATGCCCCTTCCGGCGTAGCCTTGATTACGGTTGACCAGGAGGGAGAAAATAGTATCGTGGTTGCATCAGGAGCCAACGCTAATCTTTTACCTGAAGACCTCGACGATCTTTTTAAAGAAGTAGATCAGCATACCATTATATTATTGCAATTAGAGATCCCGATGAAAACCGTAGAATTTGTAATCCATCAGGCTTCTAAGAAAGGCGCTGTTGTGATTCTGAATCCTGCGCCAATGAATACGCTCTCTAATGAAATTTTGCATTCGTTAAATATTCTTACTCCCAACAAAAAAGAAGCAGAAATGCTTTCAGGGATCCTGGTCAATGATACAGCATCTGCCATTCAGGCTGCCACAGCTATTCATCATTTAGGCGTAAGAAATGTCATCATAACAATGGGCTCGCATGGCGCAATCGTCTGCGAAGAAGGAGAAGTGTATGAAGTACCAGCTCCAAAAGTAAATGCCATTGATACTACTGCTGCAGGAGATGTATTTAGTGGCGCACTGGCAATTGCTATATCTGAAGGAAAGGAATTGCGCAATGCAGTACAGTTTGCTTGCCGGGCAGCTGCTATCTCCGTCACAAGGCTTGGAGCACAATCCTCTATTCCCTATAGGAACGAATTACTTGCAGAAGAAATTCCAATGAAAATACATTCAGAAATAAATAAAAGCCAATAAAAAACTTAAAACTCTAAACTCATGGCACTAAAACTAATCAGGAGGTGGTTAAACATTATTCCATGTTCACTCCTCATTTTAATGTTTTCATCTTTCAGCCCTGGTATCAGCGACAAAATTCCGGACAGGGTAGATAAGGTTTCAGGGAC
>JBDHYH010000200.1:0-2544 GCA_039811325.1 Chitinophagaceae bacterium
GTTTTCGTTTGCTGGTCAATGAAGTCGAAGTGTCTCAACCGGTGCATGAACTTCCGAAGCTTCCGGTAGCAAGAGTGTTGTGGAAACCATTGCCGGATATGCAGACAGGTTGTGCTGCATGGATATTAGCCGGAGGTGCACATCACACTTGTTTCAGTCAAAATCTGACATCAGAATACTTAGAAGACTTTGCCGATATCGCCGGAATAGAGACTGTGTTTATTGATGGAGATACAAAAATCCGGCAGTTTAAGAATGAATTGAAATGGAGCGAGGCATATTATCAATTTAATAAAATATAGTAACAGAAATATTTTTACAGATGTTTGATTCCGTTAGGGCAACTCTTTATGGGAACATATCACATCCGATACCAATCGGATGTAGCTTCCTTATGGAATTCCGGTAGGTGAGGACACCGACCGGTAGCACCCTCAGCATGGGAGTGTCTTCACCCGCCTGCGACATCCGATTGCTACCGGATTTTAAAAGCACCGATCTTCATTTATTTAATACGAAATTTCAAATAAAGAATTCCATCATTAACCAACAACAATAACACTTCATGAGCAGCAATCTTGTATTCACAGACTATGTCATTTTTATCATCTACTTCATCGTAGTAGCAGGTTATGGATATTGGATATATCGGAAAAAGAAAAAAGAAGAGCAGGATGCGAAAGGATTTTTTCTTGCCGCAGGTCACCTTACCTGGTGGGCGATTGGCGCTTCTTTGATTGCTTCCAATATTTCTGCTGAGCAATTCATCGGAATGAGTGGTGATGGTTATTTCCTGGGAATCGCAATAGCTGCTTATGAATGGATTGCCGCAGTGGCCTTGATCATAGTGGCAGTTTGGTTCATGCCCATATACCTGAAGAATAAGATATATACCATGCCGCAGTTTCTCAAAACGCGGTACAATGAATCCGTGGCATTAATCATGGCAGTGTTTTGGTTGTTTCTTTATGTATTTGTCAATCTGACGTCGATTCTGTATCTCGGTGCAGTAGCCATCAACGGAATTGCAGGTGGCGGTTATCTGCATTATATCATGATCGGGCTTTCCATCTTTGCTCTGGTGATTTCACTTGGCGGAATGAAGGTGATTGCATACACAGATGTGATACAGGTAGCTGTGCTTACGATAGGAGGTTTGGTTACTACTTATGTTGCATTGACAGTCGTGTCTGAAAAATTTGGATTAGGCACAGATGCTTTGGCTGGTTTCAAAGCGCTCATGCACAATGCACCTGAACATTTCAGGATGATGATACCCAAACCTGATGCCGCCTCATCGCAGGAAGACATCAATAAGTACCTCACTTTTCCCGGTGTACTTTCTTATGCTGCCGGCATCTGGATCATTAATCTGAATTACTGGGGATGTAACCAGTACATCACACAGCGCGCACTGGGCGCTGATTTGCAAACTGCACGTACCGGTATTTTGTTTGCCGGATTTCTGAAATTATTAATGCCATTGATTGTGATGCTGCCGGGCATTGCAGCTTATGTATTGCACAAGGAAGGACATCTTGGCCACCTGATCGGTGGAAAAGATGGCGCTTACTCTGCTATTCTTTCTTATCTCCCAACCGGCCTCAAAGGTTTGTCTGTAGCTGCACTCACTGCTGCTATTGTAGCATCACTTGCCGGGAAAGTGAATAGTATATCGACGATTTATACATTGGATGTTCATAAAAAATATGTTCAAAAAAATATTGATGAAAAGAAGCAAGTGTATGTGGGTAAGATTGCTGTATTTGCTGCAATGATCCTGGCAGTCATCTTCACATGGGACGATCTGCTGGGCATTGGTGGAGTAGGTGGGTTTACATACATTCAAAAATATACAGGCTTCATCAGTCCCGGTGTATTTGCGATGTTTTTGTTAGGTATGTTTTGGAAGCGCACAACAGGCGCTGCCGCAATTGTAGGAATACTGGCGGGATTTCTTTTGTCGGTTTTGTTCAATGAATTTGCTCCCCAGATTTTTGGAAATGATACATTTTTCTATACGGCCTATCCAAACGGAAAAGGCGGATTTGAAATTCCATTTCATATATGCATGGGGTTGTCATTTCTCTTCACCATGATATTGATGATACTGGTGAGCCTTGCAGGGCCTAAGGTAAATCCGAAAGCATTCATATTGGAGAAAGGAATGTTTAAAGTAAAACCACAGACAACCATCCTGATCATTATCACTATGTTGATCTTGTTTGCTCTTTATGTAAAATTCTGGTAACGGATCAGAATTATTAAATGATAGAATTAGGTAGTTGGTAGAATTTAGTGATTTGTAAATTCCTGAACTTGGGCCTCATAAAAAAAGCGTTAAGAAAATTTGAATGATTGGCGTTAAAAAATGAAATTAATGTTACCATAGTTGAAGGATGCACGTAGCCGGTAAGTTGCACTATAGCTGGGGTTTGGTTTATAGCTGGAGCTAATTTCATTTTAGACAATCATTCAAATTTTTAGCTTTTTTTATGCAGCCTTTTCGCCGCGGCGAATTTTTTGTTACTTTTTTGTATCAAG
>JBDHYH010000201.1:0-2529 GCA_039811325.1 Chitinophagaceae bacterium
CATTAAATTAGAATTGGGTAATGGAGATAATGCGGATTACAAAAGGCTGGATGGAGGAGTTAATGCCACGGTTGGTTTTGATTTTAAAGGCGGATTTTTCCTCGCAGCAAATTATTATCTTGGCTTAATGAACATTTCGCCAGATTCAGAGGAAAAGGATCATATTCATAATTTTGGTATAAAGCTCGGGTACATGTTCTCATCAGCGAAAAAGATGAATCAGTAAATGAGCGTCCGGAATCATGCAATCTGAAATATGAAATTTCTTCATCTCATCTGTATCTGCCTGCTGAGTATTTCTGTATTGATGGCACAAAACAATAAATCAGAAATCCAACAGTATTCTCATCAAAATGGCTCTGCAATTAAAAAAGTTACGATCCGGCTGATGGATAATCGTACAGTCTCAGGGCAGGTAGTCAGCACTACTGATAGTTGCATCACAGTGATGCTGCATCATGATACTTCAGAAGAGCAATATCAAACTATACCGGCCTCTAAGATTCGGCTGATCAAAGTAAAGAAAAATGCGTTTTGGATGGGAGCAGTTGTTGGCGCCGTATTAGGGGCAGTTGTTGGATACAATATTGGCAAAGTTCCAAAGGAGCAAAATCAGTTTCCAAACGATGAAGAGGAAGATGATGTAGTGAAAGGAATCACCTATGCAGGTATCGCGATGGTACCAACTGCACTTGCGGGCAGTCTCATAGGAAGCGCCTTCATAAAACGACGGTACAGGGTAGATGGAAGCATGGAGAAATACAAAAAGGTAATTCAGGATTTGAGCTTTGAAATATTCTGAGCGTTGCAGGAAATGTTTGGAAAAATAATTGGGTCAACTATCGAATTTAATTAATCCCAGATTTTGCAGTTGGCTGCAAAATCTGCACACGACGCTTCAGTCATCTTGCTGACCGCAAGCGTCGACACTTCGCAGAAATTTTGCTACTCCAATTTTGGTTAAATCTCCACTTTATAACGCCAATGCAGAGACGATAAATTTGTATTCAGGAAAACCGGGTAGAAAATAACTATCGGTAATGAGGCTGTAAATGCGATTACAGGGTAGCATTGTAGTTATATTTTAAGCAATTGGGAGTTGTGCAACGGCTACCGATGTTATAGGCTGGCGTTCTGTTAGTTATGTTTATTTCGTTCATTGTTACACTGTCCTTTGAAGGTTGACTTGTCAGTTTGCTATTTCAAAAATTTTCGTTTTTCAACTTCTCGCAAAATGCTCATTTGCTGAATGGCTATTTTATTCAGTTTAATCAGTCTTTCATTTTGTGGAATTTTCTCGTTTATGAATACAGCATTTAAGTTTTCCATATTGGAAAGGCAAATTAGTTCATTGATTGTCGCATAATCTCTAATATTTCCTTTCAAGTTGGGATTTGTTTCTCTCCATTGCCTGGCAGTTATTCCAAACAATGCAACATTCAATACATCGGCTTCATTAGCATAGATGATAGATGTTTCTTTTGCTGTTAGTTCTTTTGGAATAAGGTTTTGTTTAACTGCGTCTGTATGAATCTGATAATTTATTTTTGTCAATTCTCGCTTGGCAGACCAACCAATTGTTTTTTGCTCTTCCTCTTTTAGTCGCTTAAATTCTCTTACAAGATACAATTCAAATTCTGCAGAAATCCAGGAAGCAAACTTAAAAGCTATATCCGAATGTGCAAAAGTTCCACCACCATATCGTCCTGATTTAGAAACTAATCCTATCGCATCTGTTTCCTTAATCCATTTTTGAGCTGACATCCAAAAGTGAGGTTTTGCAGACTCATTTTTAAACCCCTCATAAATGTGGGGTTTAAAATCGGGATTGTTTAGCATTTCCCACAAGCCAATGTATTCTATTGTGTTATAGGTTCTTAACCATAAACTGATAATTTGAGAAGGATTTTCTGTATCTCTAAACTTTGCGATGTCGGTTAGTGAAATATAATCTTCCTGCTCTCTTTTGAACACTACGATTTCCGCATCTTTTACATTAATTTTTGCCATAATGCAAAGTTGTGAAAATTATACTGATTAACTGTAGTTTATGTTTTCTGCACTATTTGCAATGAAATATTTATCTTCCAAATCCAAATGGGGTATCATAATTATTAAAAAGGTAAGAATTTCGAATTGTGCTAACTTCTGGCAATAGATTTCCTCTGTCACCCAGGTTTATGATAAAATAATGCGTGCCCTTATTTTCATATTTATAAGTAAGTTGATAGAATTTGTATGTGAGCTGGCAGTTCAATGCGGGAGGATGAGTAGAAATAAGAATATTTTCAGCAATGTTGATGTATTCATCCCATTTTTTTTCTTCATCAATTTCCCTGTCTTTATCTGTTTGATCCTTCACAATGCGCCCTACACGAATACTTTCTACTAAACATTCGGTGTAAACCATTTACTGCGCCAAGGCTGTAGCGGGGTTTTTTTAGAAAAAGACAGAAACAATATTGAATCACCAACACATCAAAAAATAAAACAAGCAGGCTGACTACTCAACAAAAGTTGAAATCGTAA
>JBDHYH010000202.1:0-2502 GCA_039811325.1 Chitinophagaceae bacterium
CGCTGGTAGCGGATATGACTGCCTACAGTGAGCAGGGAACCAGCTACAAATTGTACCCCGGACTTACTATTCACGATATGACCATTGATTTGCTGGATGATACTTCCGTTACCCAAAACCTTCTGGTTCGTTTCACAGGTATTTCTGATGGCAACAAGTTTAAAATCGGGGTTAAGGAACAGGAAAAGCCAACAGACTTTATCACCGTCAAGGCTTATGTATTCCCTTATATCAACCTGGTATGGGCAGGACTGGTGATTATGGCAGGTGGATTACTTGTTTCACTGATTCACAGAAGCGGCGCATCGAAATCACTGGCGGCGTTGTCTCTGATAGTGGTTATCGGCGCGCTGATCTTCCTCTTTTTGTTTGCCAATGCATAGATTTTGCATAAGTTTCTTCTGGTAATCAACATTGCATAAAACTAATGCTGCAATTTTCTGGCCATGAAACAAAATTGTAAATTAGCGTACAATCTCCAGAAAAATAAATTGTGCAAAAACAAAGGTTATATATTGATACATCCGTATTTGGCGGCTACTTTGACGATGAATTTTCAGAGTTCACAATTCCACTGTTTGAGAGATTGAATAATGGAGAGTTTATTATTTTGTTTTCGTCAGTTACGCAGGATGAATTAGAAAACGCACCTGAAAAAGTAAAAGAATTAGTAACCGGAATAAGAATAGAAGATACCGAGTTTCTTGACGTTACCGATGAAGTCGTAAATTTGGCTACAGAATATCTTAAAGAAAAAGTTGTTGGACAAACAAGTTATGCGGACTGTCTGCATATTGCCCTTGGAACTATTAACAAAGCAGACTATTTGATAAGTTGGAACTTTAAGCATATTGTGAATGTTCAACGGATTAGAGGGTACAATGCTATCAATTTAAAGAATGGCTATAAATTGTTAGAAATTCGTTCACCAAGAGATTTTGAAAAATATGAAGACATCGACTGAAAAACAGTTTGACGCTGTAAAATTTATGCGTCAGCAACGGGGGAAATTAAGCGAAAGATTGGCTAAATTGACTAATCGGGAGATTGTTGAATATTTCCAGAAAAGGAAATTAGAAACAAATATAAAGCCCCGCGCACAACGAACAGACAGATAGGACTGGGAGGTAATTACTTCTCAAAGAAGAAATTAATTGCAATTTTGTTCAGCCACTTGTGTCAAAATACCGATTCATGGTTAATTACAAACCGCTATTATTAACAAAATTTGGATTTTGAAATAACAGCCGAAAGCCTATTTTTATGGTGATGAATTTCAAAAACGCTATCAGAAGTTTGTTGTTGTGCACAATAGCTTTCATTGTGCAGACACCTGACCTGTCAGCGCAATCGCGTTTTGGCGTTAACGATACATTACTCACCGGTGCTATCATCTATAACGGCGATACCATTCCTGCGCTTACGTTACCCGGCGTATATGTATGGCGATACAAAAAGGATGAAAGGAAATGGACGCGCCTGCGCAATGCGGTATATGTCACCTATCCTTATGCTCGTAAGGCAGGCATTGTATTTTCCGATATCGAACGCAACATTGCCAACAAGAAAAGTAAAGCCGACATTTCAAAATATATCAATAGCAGGGAAAAGGAGTTGAAAAAAGAATTTACCGAACCTTTGAAAAATCTATCGATCTACCAGGGGAAAATTCTGATGAAACTGATCAACCGGGAAACAGGTGGCACCAATTGCTATGACATCTTAAAAGAGCTTAAAGGCGGATTTACCGCACGCTTCTGGCAGACGGTGGCCTTTGTATTTGGAAGTGATTTAAAGCAACCTTACGATGCTTACGGAAAAGATGCGGATATAGAATCTATTGTGCAGGAGGTGCAAAGGATGTATGGATATGCAGGATAGTCAGAGCCTTTTCCTGAAATGGTTTTTCATCCCAACCAAAGTATTTACTGAGCTTTTGTATCCAGACCAGGTTTTTGAGGCCGGACAGACTTGAATCGGCATATAACCTTCGATCGGATTTTACTTTTATAAGAAACAAAAGTGGACAGCAAAAATTTCCTTCACTAATATAATTAACCGGACAAGAATCATTAATGAAGATTTCGGGTTATTCAATTTGGCAATAGGGCCAAAACGTTTTTGACCAGCACAGCCCACGAATAATTTCAAAAGCCTGCTACTTTCATCCTCGATCAAAAATCAACAATATTTTATTGGTACATCTCAGGCAACATTTTCAAAATTGCCACAGCTACCAGGGTACAGGAATTTGATTTCAGCACCTATGAGCCGGAGCAGTAGATCATAAATTACATCCTGGAGGCAATGGAAATCCTGAGAAATAATTTCAAAGGAAGACTCTTATTGGACCAAATCTGAAAAGTTTTTGGGTTGTATTGCCGCTATAGATTGCTTTCCGCGTATTTTTTTCTGATCAATTGAAAAGCAATCTTTTAAAGGTATTGCTCAGGAGTAATCAATAGCGTACTTTAGCGTAAATAACTACGTTAGCTGCCATTC